>NZ_JARPZC010000068.1:0-201 GCF_031927985.1 Enterococcus dongliensis | reverse complement strand
TCAAGAAATCTTATATGATCGTGGCATTAACGTTTCTCATACGACGATTTATCGTTGGGTGCAAGAATATGGCAAACTACTCTATCAAATTTGGAAAAAGAAAAATAAAAAATCCTTTTATTCCTGGAAAATGGATGAAACGTACATCAAAATTAAAGGAAAATGGCATTATTTGTATCGAGCCATCGATGCAGATGGTTT
>NZ_JARPZC010000067.1:0-201 GCF_031927985.1 Enterococcus dongliensis | reverse complement strand
TCAAGAAATCTTATATGATCGTGGCATTAACGTTTCTCATACGACGATTTATCGTTGGGTGCAAGAATATGGCAAACGACTCTATCAAATTTGGAAAAAGAAAAATAAAAAATCCTTTTATTCATGGAAAATGGATGAAACGTACATCAAAATTAAAGGAAAATGGCATTATTTGTATCGAGCCATCGATGCAGATGGTTT
>NZ_JARPZC010000066.1:0-221 GCF_031927985.1 Enterococcus dongliensis | reverse complement strand
TAAAAAAATCGTTTTATGGTTGTTCAAATTATCCTGAATGTAAGTTTACTTTAGCTGAACATTTTAGAAAGAAAAAACTAACCAAAACGAATGTAAAAGAATTACTGGAGGGAAAAGAAACCCTGGTAAAAGGAATCAAAAACAAAGAGAAAAAGCCCTACAATGCCGTTGTAAAAATTGGGGAAAAGGGATATATTGATTTTATCTCTTTTTCAAAATAA
>NZ_JARPZC010000065.1:0-229 GCF_031927985.1 Enterococcus dongliensis | reverse complement strand
TTTTATCAAGGGACAGAACATCGTACCATTAAATACCTGAATAATTTGATTGAACAAGACCATCGTCCAGTAAAGAGACGCAATAAATTCTATCGAAGTTTACGCACTGCCTCTACCACGATTAAAGGCATGGAAGCCATTCGAGGATTATATAAGAAAACCCGAAAAGAAGGCACTCTCTTCGGGTTTTCGGTCTGTACTGAAATCAAGGTATTATTGGGAATCCCAG
>NZ_JARPZC010000064.1:0-232 GCF_031927985.1 Enterococcus dongliensis | reverse complement strand
GCTTGATGAAACTGATTTTTAGTAAACAGTTGACGATATTCTCGATTGACCCATTTTGAAACAAAGTACGTATATAGTTTCCAATATTTATCTGGAACATCTGTGGTATGGCGGGTAAGTTTTATTAAGACACTGTTTACTTTTGGTTTAGGATAAAAGCATTCCGCTGGCAGCTTAAGCAATTGCTGAATCGAGACTTGAGTGTGCAAGAGCAACCCTAGTGTTCGGTGAA
>NZ_JARPZC010000063.1:0-248 GCF_031927985.1 Enterococcus dongliensis | reverse complement strand
AAAGGAATCAAAAACAAAGAGAAAAAGCCCTACAATGCCGTTGTAAAAATTGGGGAAAAGGGATATATTGATTTTATATCTTTCTCAAAATAAACATAAAAGCCCTTTAAAGAGGGCTTTTATATATTAATCACAAATCACTTATCACAAATCACTTATCACAAATCACAAGTGATTTGTGATTGTTGATGATAAAATAAGAATAAGAAGAAATAGAAAGAAGTGAGTGATTGTGGGAAATTTAGGCG
>NZ_JARPZC010000062.1:0-309 GCF_031927985.1 Enterococcus dongliensis | reverse complement strand
TTACTTATGAGCAAGTATTGTCTATTTTTAATAGTTATCTATTATTTAACGGGAGGAAATAATTCTATGAGTCGCTTTTTTAAATTTGGAAAGTTACACGTTACTAAAGGGAATGGAGATAAATTATTAGATATACTACTGACAGCTTCCAAGAAGCTAAAGAGGTCCCTAGCGCCTACGGGGAATTTGTATCGATAAGGGGTACAAATTCCCACTAAGCGCTCGGGACCCCTTGTAGGAAAATGTCCTAAGTGTGGCAACAATATTGTATTAAAAAAATCGTTTTATGGTTGTTCAAATTATCCTGAA
>NZ_JARPZC010000061.1:0-321 GCF_031927985.1 Enterococcus dongliensis | reverse complement strand
TTCTTTTTCAACACTCTTAACACCAACTTCGGCACGTTCGCCAATGATAACGAGTGGTAACGTTTGAACGTCCTCTTCTTCTTCTTTGGTTTGTTGTTTGAAAAGAATTTTCCAACCTTCTTGCTTTGGTGTCTTGCCTATTGATTGAAAAAGTAAGTCGGCTACTTTGGTTTGTATCTTAGTTTCTTCATACAAATAATCAGGTAGAAACATGGCAACGGTCGTTTTAACGACTAAAGCATATATTTTTCGTTGTAAATCGTCCATTTTCGCTAATGCAGATTCGGTAGGTACTTGTTTTGTTGGGATAATGGCGTGGTG
>NZ_JARPZC010000060.1:0-344 GCF_031927985.1 Enterococcus dongliensis | reverse complement strand
GAGAGTGGATTCGAACCACTGAACCCTAAGGAACGGATTTACAGTCCGTCGCGTTTAGCCACTTCGCTACTCCTCCATGGTGGCGCGGGACAGAATCGAACTGCCGACACATGGAGCTTCAATCCATTGCTCTACCAACTGAGCTACCGAGCCATACATAATATAGTTTAAAGTTTGATTTTTAATCAAATAACGGTCCCGACGGGATTTGAACCCGCGATCTCCTGCGTGACAGGCAGGCATGTTAACCCCTACACCACGGAACCGAATGGAGGTTAACGGGATCGAACCGCTGACCCTCTGCTTGTAAGGCAGATGCTCTCCCAGCTGAGCTAAACCTCCAT
>NZ_JARPZC010000059.1:0-366 GCF_031927985.1 Enterococcus dongliensis | reverse complement strand
ATTGTTTGTTGTTTTGTTTCAGCAACTTTTATATCTTAACAGCTTACTGAGTGAATGTCAATAACTTTTTTGAAGTTTTATTTCAAAAACGATAAACATTTCAGTAACTTAGTTATAATAACTTAATATATTAAAAGTGTCAATAATTTTATTAAACAACTTTTAAGTACTGTTAGACACCATAATCACGATAAAACCAGTAACAAACACCTTAAAAATAATACAATAATTCATCATAACAAGAAATTGTTATTAATGAAATAAAAATTCCATCCTTTTAGGATGGAACCGCGTGGCGACGTCCTAATCTCACAAGGGGCAACCCCTCACTACAATCGGCGCTAAGAAGCTTAACTTCTGTGTTCG
>NZ_JARPZC010000058.1:0-390 GCF_031927985.1 Enterococcus dongliensis | reverse complement strand
ATGGAGGTTAACGGGATCGAACCGCTGACCCTCTGCTTGTAAGGCAGATGCTCTCCCAGCTGAGCTAAACCTCCATATTTAATTAAAATGACCCGTACGGGACTCGAACCCGTGTTACCGCCGTGAAAGGGCGGTGTCTTAACCGCTTGACCAACGGGCCAGTAAAAAAGATTATTTACGGAGAGTAAGGGATTCGAACCCTTGAGACAGGATTACCCGCCTACATGATTTCCAATCATGCTCCTTCGGCCACTCGGACAACTCTCCAAGATAGGAGCACAAAGGCCCAATACTCTATTTATTCTCTTATGAGAAACTCCGGCAGTAGGACTCGAACCTACGACATCATGATTAACAGTCATGCGCTACTACCAACTGAGCTATGCCGGA
>NZ_JARPZC010000057.1:0-402 GCF_031927985.1 Enterococcus dongliensis | reverse complement strand
CATGATATTGTTGTCAAAAACTTACCGACCAATTTAGAAACCCTTCATAAAACGGGCTTATTTAGCGATATAAGGCTATATAACAGAGAAGGAGTAAAACTCTATTCAAGTTTGGAAACACCTTCTATTAGTCCAAAAGAAACCTTAGAAAAAGAATTGAATCGTAAAGTAGCAAGTAAAGAAATTCAACCTACTTTAGAACGAATAGAGCAAAAAATGATTCTAAATAAACACCAAGAGACACCTGAATTTAAAGCAATTCAACAAAAATTGGAAAGCTTGCAGCCACCTACACCACCAATACCCAAAACACCTAAACTTCCAGGGGTTCTGTTGCAAAGTTTTAAATCTACTATCAAATAAGGTAGAATAATAGAAAAAGATAGCAGGAGGAATGACGAT
>NZ_JARPZC010000056.1:0-488 GCF_031927985.1 Enterococcus dongliensis | reverse complement strand
ATTTTTACACATAAAACCGTTTTTGATAAAATTGTAAAAGTACTATCATTGGATTTTCAAAATAAAGTAGATTATGTGGCTGCCCCAGAAGCAATTGGATGGATACTAGGCACTGCCATAGCCAAAGAACTTGGAGTGGGGTTTATTGGAGTAAGAAAAGGTGATAAGCTGCCATACGCAAAAGAAGAGATTATTTCGACACATTTTACCGACTATTCAGGTCAAGATAAAAGCTTTGAAATATCTAAGAGTTCTATTGTGAGGAACAAAAGAGTTTTGATTGTAGATGATTGGATAGAGACAGGTTCTCAAATGAAGGCTTTAATAGCTTTGTTAGAGAAATTGGATTGCAGCATTATTGGGTTGGCTACTATTGGGATTGATATAAATGAGGTTACTCAAAAATGGATAGACAGCAGTTTTGTAGCTTATATTGGCTCAAACATATAATAAACCGAAAGAAAATCTTGAATCAAAATTTTGGATGG
>NZ_JARPZC010000055.1:0-516 GCF_031927985.1 Enterococcus dongliensis | reverse complement strand
ATTAGCTTCAATGTTTACTGAGTAACCCATTATTTTGCAGAAGGACGAGTTATTTACACAAAATTATTGACGCTCCCAAATAATTTTGATTTTAGCGTAATGTGATGATAGACACTGATATTTTAGTTATGAAGATATCTCAATGAGCTGGTTAAAATTGCAAAAATAATTACTTTGGCATGGAATCAGTTGTTTAGAAAGTATAATCCAGCAGAAAAAATCTATTGATATATCGAAAAATGGATCTTTGTTTATTAAATGAGAAGTTGAAAGAAAGCTTAAAAATGAAAATTTTTTAGAGTAGTTAACTTAAGGTCACGCAGCGAAATCTGTGTGATCTTTTTTTTGAAAATAACAGCTCTATTATGCTTGCTATGTTAAAATATTATTAGGGATATTTTAATATAAGGAGGGGAAGTTAAACAATCTTTTCAGGTTGTCTTAATTGTCAAATTAAGTTAGACAAATCATCAATACTTACGTAACTCAAAAATACTTCCAAAGGTGTTCGATAAT
>NZ_JARPZC010000054.1:0-575 GCF_031927985.1 Enterococcus dongliensis | reverse complement strand
GTGGTCACTAGCTGACTGTTAGTTCTGCGAAAAGATTCCAATGCTCTTCACCTTTAAAGACGTTGTAAGGAATCGTTTCGTCCTCTTCGTCGTCATAGGCGAAATCCCATAAATCGTCTGCTACTGACGTTTGACACCAAGCTACGCCGATTACATCTTCGTCCTCTTTCATGGCTTGTATGATCTCGATTTGCTGTCCAAAATTTGAGTTGGGATAAACAGCTAGATATTTCTCAAAATTACTAATCAACTGCTCGAAATTTTCTTTTAATACAATAACCTTGTCAAAGGTACTTCCTAGCAAAACATCTTCGTATTCTTCGTAGAATCCTTTGTTGAAATTGCCCCAAGTCTTTTTAAATCCGAACATCATGTCATCGTTTAATGCGTATTTCTCGTTTAAGCTATTCCAAACGTGCATGCCGCCAAGCCAGCTATTTTTGGCTTCTCCGTAAGGTGTTACGTCTCCGTTTTTATTAACTGCATATAATTCAGTTGTACTCATTTAAGTATTCCTCCTCTAAGTCCTCCGTTAGTTGATTATTTTAAAATTAGTTCAATTATGATTTCTTCCC
>NZ_JARPZC010000053.1:0-596 GCF_031927985.1 Enterococcus dongliensis | reverse complement strand
TTCAGGATAATTTGAACAACCATAAAACGATTTTTTTAATACAATATTGTTGCCACACTTAGGACATTTTCCTACAATACTTTTTTCTGCTTCTTTTTCTTTCTGTTCCTGGTAATCAGAAAAATTTAGTTTTTCTATATCGTTAGGTACAGCTTCCAGTAAATGAACAATGAATTTTTTGATATTCGTAATAAAGTTCTCTTGATTGCCTTCTCTTTTACCGATTTTTTTTAAATACGTTTCCCATTTAGCCGTCATTTCAGCACTCGTTAAAAGGTGCTGACTTTCAACTGCCTGGCACAATAATTTTCCTTTTTCAGTTACAACAAGCTTATTCTTAATCACTTGGATATATTCTTTTTGTTTTAACGCTTCAATAATACTTGCTCTTGTCGCTTCTGTTCCAATCCCCTCAACTTCTTGTAAAATCTTGATTGCTTCTTCATCATCAACCGTTTTATTCGCCGTTTTCATAGCAGTTAATAATGTACCCTCTGTAAAAGCTTTTGGCGGTTGCGTTTCTTTTTCAACACTCTTAACACCAACTTCGGCACGTTCGCCAATGATAACGAGTGGTAACGTTTGAACGTCCTCTT
>NZ_JARPZC010000052.1:0-673 GCF_031927985.1 Enterococcus dongliensis | reverse complement strand
CTTTTCACCTTTCCCTCACGGTACTGGTTCACTATCGGTCACTAGGGAGTATTTAGCCTTGGGAGATGGTCCTCCCGGATTCCGACGGAATTCCTCGTGTTCCGCCGTACTCAGGATCCTCCTAGGTGCCAGTCAAATTTTGTCTACGGGGCTTTTACCCTTTCTAGCAGACCTTTCCAGGTCCTTCGACTATCTCACTGGACTACCATATCGGAGTCCTACAACCCCAAGAGGCAAGCCTCTTGGTTTGGGCTTTTCCCGTTTCGCTCGCCGCTACTCAGGGAATCGAATTTTCTTTCTCTTCCTGCAGGTACTTAGATGTTTCAGTTCTCTGCGTCTACCTCTAATCAGCTATGTATTCACTGAAAAGTAACATCCTATAAAAGATGCTGGGTTTCCCCATTCGGAAATCTCCGGATCAAAGCTTACTTACAGCTCCCCGAAGCATATCGGTGTTAGTCCCGTCCTTCATCGGCTCCTAGTGCCAAGGCATCCACCGTGCGCCCTTATTCACTTAACCTTATCTTGACTTTCGTCAAGGGTCTTACTAACTTTCATGAGCGATCATTTCCGTTAGTAATAAATAAGCAATTGAACTTATTAAAAAACTCATTCAACGCGGTGTTCTCGGTTTGTTTAAATTTGTTTCTGTATCCAGTTTTCAATGAACGAT
>NZ_JARPZC010000051.1:0-779 GCF_031927985.1 Enterococcus dongliensis | reverse complement strand
GAGAGTGTAAAATATTTTGTGTAAATGAATAAAATCCATACAAAAAAGGAAGTCCCTTCTGTAGAATTAAGTTTACGACAACCAATTCACAGAAAAGAGGACTTCCCTATGAATGATTTTACTACAGAAATTGTGCAAACTCTAGTCACTAAAGGAGATTTAAATGAATTATTCCGTTCACACTTAGAAAGAGCGGTAAACACCCTCCTACGGACTGAATTAACGGCTTTCTTAGAGTATGAAAAATATGACCGCACTGGTTTTAATTCAGGTAATTCGAGGAACGGTTCTTATTCTCGATCCATCAAAACCGAATATGGTGAATTAACATTGGAGATACCTAGAGATCGAAATGGTGAGTTTAAACAACAAACTTTACCAGCCTACAAAAGAACAAATGACACATTGGAAACCACCATCATCCATTTGTTCGAAAAAGGCGTTACGATGTCTGAAATCGCTGATTTAATTGAAAAGATGTATGGGCATCACTATACTCCACAAACCATGTCCAACATGACTAAAGTGCTGACTGAAGAAGTAAATGCATTTAAAGTTAGAACTCTAAATGATAAGTATGTCGCTATTTTCATGGATGCTACTTATATTCCTTTAAAACGGCAAACCGTCTCCAAAGAAGCAATCTATATTGCCATGGGTATACGAGAAGACGGCACTAAAGAAGTACTAAGTTATGCGATTGCTCCGACTGAATCGACCTACGTTTGGAATGAGTTGTTACAGGACATTTACTCCAGAGGGGTTCATGATGTCTTACT
>NZ_JARPZC010000049.1:0-1062 GCF_031927985.1 Enterococcus dongliensis | reverse complement strand
TCTTAATTGTCAAATTAAGTTAGACAAATCATCAATACTTACGTAACTCAAAAATACTTCCAAAGGTGTTCGATAATCCAGTGATTTTCTAGGAATATTATTTCGTTTAGATGTGACAGATTGAATAAAAGATTCATCTACTGAATTGAAATCCATAGATTTCAATAAACCATCTCTACGTAACAATCCGTTAGAATTCTCGTTTAGGCCTCTTTGAGACGGTGTTCCTGGATCAGCGAAATAAATGGCAATATCATTGGCATTACTGATTTGTTTCCAATTTGAAAATTCCTTTCCACAATCAAAAGTGATGGATTTGAATAGATTTTTCGGTACAGATTCAAACCAATGATTTAATTTTTTTTCAATATCAATCGCTTGTCTACCACACGGTTTCAATGTGATGATAACTTTTGATAATCGTTCAACTAAGGTAATTACAGCACTTTTATGTTTCAGACCTACGATAGTGTCACCTTCAAGGTGACCAAACTCATTTGAGAATTGGCTATAATCTTTTTCACGTTCATGAATAGAGCGGCGGAAAGCTTGTTTTCCACGCCTTTCTTGATGTCCATTCGGTTTACGCTTGCCTTTCATCGGTAAGTCAGAAGGATTAAATAGCCCCTTTTTGAACATACGATAAATGGTACGAGCAGAACAACGAATAGGAAACGCTGCACGACCAACAATCACATCGGGTGTCCATCCTTGAACAACCTTTCTTTGAATATATTCTGATTGTTCCTCGGGTAAAACAAGCGGGCGTCTACCACAGTTTGATTTGTTTTTCTTATACTGTTGATAGTATTCTAAGGCTGATTTTCCTTGCTTGAAGAATAGGTATACTTTATGGATCGTTTGTCTTGAACGATTCAAGCAATGCGCAGTTTTCGCAACAGATTGATTTATTTTGAAATAAGACTCTATCATTACAAGTTCATCCGTTGTAAGATGGGTATAGGTCATTTGTACTCACTCCTTATAATTCTTTGGTCAGAACTATTTTGAGTGTAGCACAAATGGCTTTTTTAGTTGTCTAGCTTAATTTTACAATCGGCG
>NZ_JARPZC010000048.1:0-1229 GCF_031927985.1 Enterococcus dongliensis | reverse complement strand
TTGGGCTATGATACACTTTTCTTGACTATCAGTTACGTTACCGGAAGGAATGAACTCTATTGAGAAAAACATATGATCGTGAATTTAAACTAAAGATTTCACAGGATATCCTTGAGAAAAAAGTAACTACCAAGAAAATTGCTGAAGAATACAATATCTCTCGTCCAACAATTTCCCGATGGGTTTCAGAATATCATCGATACGGAAAAAATGCTTTTGCTGGACAAGGAAAAAGATTACCTGATAAAGTAGATTTCTACATTCTTGAACAGGAAAATAAACGGCTAACAGAGGAAAATGAAATTCTAAAAAAGTTCGACACGTTTGTGAAGCAAAAAAAGTAGTTCGTTTTGAGTTCGTTCACAAACATCATCAACAATATTCAATTCAAACTTTGTGCAGGATTTTAAATGTAAGTAGGCAAGGATATTATTTATGGCGGAATCGTCAACCCAGTAGGACTCAACTTCGCCATAATTTTTTAAAACAGAATATTAAGCGAGTGTTCTACGAACACAAAGGTCGATACGGATCTCCAAGAATCGCTCAACAACTTTACGATGAAGGAATCGAAACCAATAAACGTGTTGTGGCGGTCCTTATGCGTGGAATGAATTTATGCGCAAAAGGATTTCATCGACGCCAATCTTCTTATGGCAGAGGAAAAGCAATCGAAGAAATAGTAAAAGAAAATCTATTGAATCGACAATTTGAACAGAACCAAATCGATGCTGTTTGGGTGACAGATATTACTTACATTCCTTGTAATGACGGTCGCCTCTATTTGTCCACCTACATTGACTTAGCAACTCGTATTCCACGTTGCTATATGTTGGATTCAAACATGAAAAAAGAAATTGTCATCCATCCATTACAAATTTATAAAGGAGAATTGCCTACGGTAATTCATTCCGATAGAGGTAGCCAATATCGGTCTCTTAGCTATCAAGAGCTGTTGACCGACCACCACATTACACATTCAATGAGCCAACCTGGGACTCCTGTTGACAATGCGGTAATCGAATCGTTTCATCGATCAATCAAACGAGAATTAATCGAACCCAACAAGCATAAAAGTAAAATAGAGATGAAGGTGTTGATTCAAGATTATTTAGAAGACTACTATCCAAACAAAAGAATCCATACAAAATTTATGATGACTCCTCGACAATTTGAGGCGAAGAAAATAAGTAATCTAACCGACTGTTAACTAAACTGTTGCAGGTCCC
>NZ_JARPZC010000047.1:0-1249 GCF_031927985.1 Enterococcus dongliensis | reverse complement strand
TGGATTTGAGTCAATATCTTGGACATATTTTAGTAGAGACTGCTAAGACATTTTCTCTGTTTCTAAATCTTCAAACTCCTGTGGAGTTAAGTAATGAATCGAACTATGGATTCGATTACGATTATAAAATCCTTCAATGTAGCTAAATAAAGATCGATTCGCTTCTTCGAAGTCTGAGTAAGTCGTCGTGTATACTTCTTCTTTTTTCAATGATGCATGGAAGGACTCAATTCCTGCATTATCATATGGTGTTCCTTTGCGACTATAGGAATGCCTTATTTTATTGTTTTCAAGCCAATTTTCCACTTCGATTGCTGTATATTGACTACCTAAATCAGTGTGTAGAATCATTCCTTCTGGGATGTGGTACCGTTGCTTTGCTTGATTGAATGTTTGTAACACACAATCGACAGTCATTCGTTTAGAAAATGTATAGCTAATAATCTTTTTCGTGTGTAAATCCATAATCGAAGATAAGTAACACCAACCATTTTTCTTAGTTGGAATGTAGGTGATATCAGCTACCCATTTTTCACAGATAGTTTTAGTAGAAAAGTCCTGATTTAAGATGTTCTCTTTTAAAACAACCGGCTGAACAGGCCGTTGAGGTCTGTATTTCTTAACCACAATTGACCTTAGATTTAATTGTTTCATCAGTTTTTGTACATGCTTAAGAGATACTGAAATTCCTTCTTTTAGCAACACTTGATGGATTTTTGTTGCACCATATCTCTGTTTATGATCAAAAAAGATCGTTGAAATCTTCTTTTTCAATTGGTTATTTCTGACTTCTGTAGCTGTTAACGATTTATTTTTATAAAAATAGTAGACGCTTCTAGGAATTTCTAATAACCGACACAACAAAGAAACAGTGTACTCCTTACACCATTTTTCAATGAATCGAACAAGTGACTTTAGGTCTTTCGAGAGAATATGGCTGCGGCTTTTTTTAATATTTCAAGTTCCTCTTTCAAACGAGCATTTTCTTTTCTCAAATCAGACGCTTCTTTTCCGGTCAGTCCTGTGGACTGATTTGGTAAATATAAATTTTTCCATTTGTAAATCGTTGCTTCAGATAAGCCATATTCTTTCGCCAATCCTCGAACAGAACGTCCAGTTTGATTCAGCTCAACAATCATCTGTTTGAAATTTTCTTCGTATCGGGTCATAAAATCCATCCTCTCGTAGATAAGTTTAATTTATTTCTGTCTCTACGAAAAGTTGTCTAAGATTTGATACTAACACCAAT
>NZ_JARPZC010000046.1:0-1321 GCF_031927985.1 Enterococcus dongliensis | reverse complement strand
CCAAGGTTAAACCATCTGCATCGATGGCTCGATACAAATAATGCCATTTTCCTTTAATTTTGATGTACGTTTCATCCTTTTATTCATGGAAAATTCAAAGGTCGTCAGCATAAATTTAAAGAAAATGATCCACGTTTAAAACATGCTTTTGATTTATTTTTGAACGGTTGTTCCGATAAACAAGTTGAGGAACAAACTGGAATTAATCGCCGAACGTTTAGAAGGTATCGTACAAGATATAACGTGACAGTCGATCAAAGGAAAAATAAAGAAAAGAGGGATAGTTAATGAGTACAGTTATTTTAGCTGAAAAACCAAGCCAGGCATTAGCCTATGCAAGTGCTTTAAAACAAAGTAACAAAAAAGACGGTTATTTTGAGATCAAAGACCCAATCTTTGTAGATGAAACGTTTATCACGTTTGGTTTTGGGCATTTAGTCGAGTTAGCAGAACCAGGACACTATGAGGAAAAATGGCAAAATTGGAAATTAGAATCATTGCCTATCTTTCCTGAACGTTATGATTTTGAAGTCGCAAAAAACAAAGACAAACAGTTTAAGATCGTTGCCAAACTTTTAAAACAAGCAAATACAATCATTGTCGCAACAGATAGCGACAGAGATAGCGTTGCTTCTTCAAACGCAAATAAGTTTGTTTATTGGCGCAGCGATTTAAAAGAATCATCGAGACTTTCTTGCCATTACGAACAAGAGCTTCACTAGATACTTTGCACAAAGGACAACGATGAAACGTACGAATAAGGGCAGCCTCCGCAAGAATCACTTTTTTCCCCTTGTAGAAGTCCTCCTGACAGCTTAAACTTTCAATATTTTTATCTTTCACTCCAAGGATTTGTTTGATAGAATCAGATGTAGACATACAAAATTTTCCTTTCTAGATAGTATTATGGTGATTCTATTCTAACGGAAATATTGTATGTCTTCTATGTTTTTTAAGAAGAAAATAGGACCGATAGAATTTTTTCTATCAGTCCTATAAATTCTAGAGCCAGGATTACGTATAAGTTATCATTGCAGAATATCCATAGATACTGGTCTGAAATTGAATTTCGATTATTTTAAATCCGTTCAACTCAGTAAACTCAATAAACTCATTTACTTTACTTTCAAGATTAGCTTCCGACCACCAACTAGATAGCAACTTAACTTTCATAGAAATTACTCCTTTATTTTTATTATAATCCATGTAAAAAGGTAGTAACATGGTACTTTAGTCTGAATATTCGGTTCTGTTGCAAAGTTTTAAATAAAGAATAAAATCCCTTACGGTATCTATGATTTAAGCTGGGATTCCCAATAAT
>NZ_JARPZC010000045.1:0-1519 GCF_031927985.1 Enterococcus dongliensis | reverse complement strand
TCCAAAAAATGAGTACAACAAATAGACCTTTCACTATTAGATTTTTTTGATTGTTCAATAGCTAATCGGAAACAATCTTATAAGGTTCATTTTTAGTTAAAATAGCATGAATCACATAACAAAGCTTACGAGAAACAGCACCTAAGGCCGTCAGATGATGCTTTCCCTCAGAAATTTTTTTCTGATAAAACGCGCGAAAAACAGGATCACATTGAGAAGCAACTAGAGCAGCTGAAAACAAGGCTTTTCGTAAGTATGGAGATCCACGCTTGCTCATAACATTATGTGTTGCTTCGTATTGCCCAGATTGGGACACAGACGCGTCTATGCCAGCATAAGCAACCAGTTTTTTCGGATTAGAAAATTTGCGAATGTCTCCAATTTCACCAAGAATTGTCGCGCCATTTATAGGGCCGATTCCAGGGATTGTGAGAATAACAGAGTCTAAATTACTCATTATGCGCTTAATTTCTTTTTCAGTTTCTTTTACTTGGCTTTCGATGAATTTCAATTGTTCAATCATGGAGCGTAATTGAAATGTAAAAGCTTCTTGAGCAAATTTCACTCCAAAGGAGTTAGAAGCTGCTTGCTTCAATTGATCTGCTTTCTCTGGCTTTATTCGGTTCCTGCTTAACTCAGCTAAGTATTGAGCCAACGTTTCTGCCGAAATTTCTTCTAGCTCTATAGGAGAACTAAACTCAAGCAATAACTCTTTAGACGCTTTTCCGAAAATACCTTGTTTAGAAAAAATTGATGCATATTCAGGAAACACTTGATCTAGTACAGCTATGATTTTTCGTTTGAAGTCGCTTGCGGTACCTACTAAATAGGTTCGGTAACGTGAAAGTTGTTTTAACGAAAAAACATTTTCATCAGACAATACTGTTTCTACAAAGGAACCATAACGCATCAAGTCAGCAATCAAAACAGAATCAATAATATCATTTTTTCGTTTTCTGATTTCTGTTCCTTTGCGCCAGCCATCGGTTTGAAGAGGATTCACAACGTGAATCAAAAAGTCTGATTCGTGGAGGTATGAAAAGATGGAGAGCCAATAATGACCCGTAGCTTCCATTCCGACAATAAAGTCAGCGGGAGTCTCTGAATATTTTGAAAGCCGCTCAATCAGGGAATCAGCTCCTTCAGTAGTGTTAGGGAAAGAAAAACCTTTTAGGATCACTTTACCTTCTTCACTCATTAAAGAAGCCACGTGAGTTCGCTTGCCGATATCAATTCCTAAGAAGTACATACATTTGACCTTTCTAAAAAAATATTTTGGATTGAAACCCGCTCAACTGAAAAGCGTCACTACCTTGTACGAGATACGGAGTAAAGCAAAAACTTTCAACATCTAACTCATACGTAATCCACTTATCAGAGAGAGGTGCCAGTCTTTCGATTACGAGCTTCAAAACTCAAGGAGGCAACGGCATAGCCTCTCAATCCAATAAATATATTATCTCAAAATGAATGAGTTAATACCAAATTAAAATAACGATGGTTCATAGGGTTATCCAAT
>NZ_JARPZC010000044.1:0-1594 GCF_031927985.1 Enterococcus dongliensis | reverse complement strand
TGACTCCTCGACAATTTGAGGCGAAGAAAATAAGTAATCTAACCGACTGTTAACTAAACTGTTGCAGGTCCCATTGATTACACGTTTTTTATTATTCTGTTAAAGGTTGAGGATCAGAAATTTTTAGGTATCTATAATCCTCACCTAAAAATCCGTTAAAACGAAGTAAAACATCATGACCATTTAAATCAGTTGGAACTAAAATTGGAATTAATTTATCAACAGTAGTTTTGTTGTAAAGTTCAAAAGTGTTATCCATTCCTTCTGGTTCTACAACTGAATCACGTGACAATAATTTTTTATCAACGATAACTCTTGGATCAATCATAATATTTTGAGATGCATTTTCATCATCTAGATCTTCAGCAAGATATAAGATACTTGCATGAACACCTAACCACTGCCAGCCATCATTAGCTACAGGGTTAAATTGATTTTCATTCGTTAAGATGTCTTGAATAGAAATACCATTTACCGAATTATGAATACCATTTACCTTTATACCAATCGTTTCATCGCTGTAATCGTTAAGTGCAAAAGAGAAAGTATCACCAACAACCGCTGGTTCTGAAATACTATCACCTAGAGTAAATACGTCTTTAGTACTTGACTCTGTTTTTTCTTTTTCACCTAAATTTGCTGCATTAGATTTACTTGACGATGCTGTCGCTGGTTCAGCAGCTTCATCTTTCTTAGTTGTACCGCCAATTAATCCTACAATTACGAAAAAAATAATAACAGCTAAGATCCAAAACCATACCCGTTTGTAAATAGGTTTTTTCTCTACCACAACATAACTTTTCCCATTCTCATGAACTACTTTTTTTCTTCCCACTTCTTTTCCCCCTAAATTCAATGAATAACATATTTTCCCCTATACATATGTTATTCTTAATTGAATATTAAACTAAAAACAAATAAAAAGCCATTAAAATAGAATAAACGCTTACAAATAAAGGGAGCGTCAATAATTTTGTGTAAATAACTCGTCCTTCTGCAAAATAATGGGTTACTCAGTAAACATTGAAGCTAATGTATCCGTCACTTGTTGGAAGCCTTTATGGCTTCTATTTAAGAATTTTTGATTGTATGTATCAAAGATGGATACTAGGAAACGCTCTAGTGATTCTTCATTTTGAAACTGCTCTTTTCTGCGGCTGTATTTCTTGATTTGTTTATTGAAAGATTCGATTAAATTAGTTGAGTAAATGCTTCGGCGGATACCAGGCGGAAACTCATAAAAAGTCAATAAATCTTGATTTTTTATCAGTGACTGCGTCACTTTAGGATAAGTTTTCTGCCACTTCTCAATCATACTCCCTAAAAAGGTATTTGCCTCTTCCTTTGAGCTAGCTGGATAAACAGCCTTAAAATCATCACAGATTTCTTTTCGATCTTTGACACGTACTTTATGAGCAATATTACGGGAAACGTGAACACAGCAATGTTGGTATTTAGCTTTAGGATAAATCTGGTGAATCGTATCTTTCATGCCTTTTAAGCCATCGGTAATAAAAAGTAAGACATCATGAACCCCTCTGGAGTAAATGTCCTGTAACAACTCATTCCAAACGTAGGTCGATTCAGTCGGAGC
>NZ_JARPZC010000043.1:0-1867 GCF_031927985.1 Enterococcus dongliensis | reverse complement strand
GACAGCAGTTTTGTAGCTTATATTGGCTCAAACATATAATAAACCGAAAGAAAATCTTGAATCAAAATTTTGGATGGCGTTAATTTACAATACAACGAAAGATGTTTACCCTGAATAATTCATACTTTTTAATTGAAACCGTCTGAAACTGCCTAACGGCAGTCTGATAATTACTTTTTTAGTTTCACCCCTTAAGTGATGAAAAAAGAACCCCATTCTGCTATGGTAAAGGTGACGAAACCAACCATAAGAAAGGAGTTCTTCTCATGACTAGCTTACACAAAAATCAAGTTAAATTCAATTCAAATATCACTATTTCACATACCGGTGGTCGTCTATCAAGTGATTCGGGGTTAGTCCTGGTTAAAGAATTAATGAATACCTTCGGCTTTTCGCACTTAGCTAAACAATGGCTCCATATTACAGATCATCGGGCTTATTTTACCCATGATAACTTAGCGATATTGGAACAGCTTATTATGCAATTAATTGCTGGTTACTCGGCAGACTCATCAGCTAATCTATTAAGACGGGATCCTGTCTTTCAAGCTGTACTCGGTAAAAAACAGTTGGCATCACAATCCTCAATCTCACGGTTTCTGGATCGTTTCACCGAGGAGAACATCGATCAACTCCAAGCATTAAATCAGTCATTGATTGATAAAGCACGTTTAATTCGCAATGACACCGAGTTAATCATTGATGTCGATTCCACACATTCGGATACCTTTGGACGCCAAGAACAAACAGATTATAATGCCCATTATCAAACCTACGGCTATCACCCATTAGTTGCCTTTGATGGACTGACCGGAGATTTCTTAAAAGCTGAACTGCGTTCAGGCAATCAGTACACATCTAAAGGGGTAAAAGCCTTTATCAACCCGCTTTTACACCACTACAAGAGCACGTTACCTCATACCGAGATATTGGTTCGGGGTGACAGCGGCTTCGCCACACCAGAGGTGTATGAGTCTTGTGAAGCAACTGAAAGCCAGTACGTTATCCGATTAAAGAGCAATCGGAGGTTAAGTCAGTTAGCTGAACATTCTGTTCTTTACGGGGACAATCAAGAATGGGAAGAGCGAGAAGTGCAGTATTTTTCACTACCTTATCAAGCACAATCCTGGTCGAAACCTCGTCGTGTCTGTATACGCTCCGTCCGTGAAGGAGGAGAATTGCTATTTCATCATGCGTTTATTGTGACTAATCTATCCGACAATGTCTCGCCTGAAGTCATATTTTCTCTTTACGGCAAGCGAGGAACAATGGAAAATTTCATCAAAGAAGCGAAAGGTGGCTTTTACTTCGATAAAACAGATAGCCCGCGTTTCTTAGAAAATCATGTCAGAATGATGATCAGTGTCCTTGCATACAACCTCGTTAATTTTTTAAAAAGCATTGGTTTTGATAAAGTGAACCAGGGCATGACGATTCATTCCATCCGGCTGATATTGCTTAAAGTAGCCGGTAAACTTGTTCAGACTGGGAGACAGGTCTATCTCAAACTGTCAAGTTATCATGTGTATCAAACTGAATTTTATAAGGTTTTTGAACGCCTGCGGCGATCCAAACAATGGATTTAGACTAGTTATCACACAAATTTTTTAACCGATTCTTTTTCAAGGGATTCGTCTGCCCTTAAATAGACAAATAATTTTTATTATGATCTTCTTCCGTAGGCATCCTGTTCGAAAACACATTATTTTGGAAGAAAGTATCTGCCTAATTTAAAAATTGGCAATTTGTTCAAAAAAACAGGTTAAATTTAGAGCTATGAATTATTCAGGTTTTTTCGAGGTGGAAGCTAGTATAAAAGTAAACCAAGGGTCGTTTAAGGGCGTTCTAAGCCCCACACAGCGTTTTA
>NZ_JARPZC010000042.1:0-2233 GCF_031927985.1 Enterococcus dongliensis | reverse complement strand
GTCGGTAAGTTTTTGACAACAATATCATGCGCTTGTTTTGGTGTTGCCCTGGCTGTCATTGGATCATCTGCATACATGGTTTCATATCGTTCAATTATTCCTAAATATGAGTTGATTTTAGGTACTGCCATGACATACATTTTTGTTTCATAACCTTTGGCTTGAAGCATTGTTGCGGTTTGAATAGGAACGTCTGTTGTTCGTCCTGTACCTTCGATCACCAAATTATACCCTTGATCGCTCAAACGGCTTATGATCGCTTCTGTCATGCGATTAGAATAAGGGGTAACGTGTTTTACTACGTCTTTTTCATAAAGTTTCACTAGTTCATCAAAATTAGGGTGCTGTTGTTTAAAGGTATCATTATCAATGACAATAACATTTCCTTGTGTTTCTTCAAAAATTGCTGATCGCAAACTGGTTTTCCCTGACCCTGGTTGCCCACCAAGTAAAAAAGCGGTTGGCGATTCAACCGCTTTTTTTCCTTGAATCAATTCTTCTAAATTATCATTTAAGCGATTCTCAAATTGTTTGTCAGTAAAATTGACTATATTTGCCATATTAAGCCACTTTCTCTTTATTCAAAACTTGTTTTGAGTAACGATTCATTGACCGCCAATACTCATGAACGGCTTGTAATTCTTCTAAAGAATAATCAAAAAGATTTACACGTTTTGCAAGCTTTAATTGGTTTAATAAATTGACTTCCAATAATTGAGAGTCATTTTTATTTAATTCATGGTTCAAAACATAGTTTAATACTCGATTATAAACGCTTGCCGATAATTCGTTAATGATCTCTATTTCAAATGTTTTTTCATACGTAACTGCCATTTCATTTTCACTCCTTTTAAAGTTTGTCAGGTAAATATTTCCGTATATATTCTTCTAAGGCTTGATCCATAACTTCTTTTACGTTTCCGCCATTCTTTGCTGTTTCGATTTTTATGATATGGTGCAAGTCAGCACGAACACGAACCGTCTTATCTCCCATTATATCTTTTTTTGCACTGATTGGTGTATCATTTCGTTTTGCTTTTTGTGCGCCTAAATTTCCCACAATCACTCACTTCTTTCTATTTCTTCTTATTCTTATTTTATCATCAACAATCACAAATCACAAGTGATTTGTGATTAATCACTTGTGATTTGTGATTCTATTCTTTTTCGTTTTCTAATTGAATAATTCGTTCAAGCATTTCAAAAAATACGTTCTCATACATGGATAAAACTTTTTTGTCATAGCCTTTGTGTTCTGTAATTCCGTTTTTAGACCAGGTACTTACTTTATTACTTCGCTTGATAATATTTTGGAAAACCAAGTTATCTTCTTTATGTTGCTTGTACAGTTCTTCCAGGTTTGATTTTATCGTTGCGCTGTCCGTATCAACTAAATAAGGAACAAAACCGATCATATCTAGTCCAGGGTTAAATTGTTCTTGTAAATCAATCAAATAGGAAATATAGTTTTGAATGTTGTTTGTACTTTCTTCTTCTGCTTGTAAAGGGATCATAACGTAATCACTCGCCACGATTGCATTATTTGTATAAACGCTTGGCGTTGGTACAGTATCAATAATAATGAGATCATAGTCACTTTTTAAAGGTGCTAAAAGAGTAGCAAGCAATCTACTTTCATTTTCAAACGTCCATGAGCGAGTTAATTTTGGCAATAACATCAAATCAAACGTGCCAGGGATCAAGTCTAAATTATCAGTCAAATGAATAATAGAAGAAGCCAAGTTTCCATTTTTCAAGCCTTCATAAAAATTGACACGTGGCAATTCTACCTTAAATGTTTTTGCTAAGTCTTTTGTCAATGTTGCTTGTAAGTCCTTATCGATCATTAAAACTTTTAAATTAAATTTGTCTGTCAAATAAGCAAACATAGTAGATAATTTTGACTTTCCAACACCACCTTTAAAATAATTGTTTAAGATAACAATTGCTTCATTTTTACTGTTTAAAATACGTCTTAATTCTTCAAGTATTTTGAGTTCTTCCTTCTCCATAACTACGCCCCATTCTTTTTTTGTATAGTAATATTGTATCATTAAAAATCACAAATCACAAGTGATTAATCACAAATCACTTGTGATTTGTGATAAGTGATTTGTGATTAATATATAAAAGCCCTGTTTAAAGGGCTTTTATGCTTATTTTGAAAAAGAGATAAAATCAATATATCCCTTTTCCCCAATTTTTACAACGGCATTGTAGGGCTTTTTCTCTT
>NZ_JARPZC010000041.1:0-2629 GCF_031927985.1 Enterococcus dongliensis | reverse complement strand
TAGCTGGTAAATTCGGCTTAAATATCATCCGTGTGAATGCTAAAGATCGTTTCTTAGGCAAATTAGCTGGCGTTTCTGATCCAGAAACAAAACGTAAAATCATAGGTAATGAATTCATTTATTTATTCGATGATGAAGCAGCTAAATTAGATGGTATTGATTTCTTAGCTCAAGGTACTTTATACACTGACGTTATCGAAAGTGGTACTGATACAGCTGAAGTTATTAAATCACATCATAACGTTGGTGGCTTACCTGAAGACATGGAGTTCGAATTAATCGAACCATTAAACACTTTATTTAAAGATGAAGTACGTGCTTTAGGAATTGAGCTTGGAATGCCTGAATCATTAGTATGGCGCCAACCATTCCCAGGACCTGGATTAGGTATCCGTGTTCTTGGTGAAATTACAGAAGAAAAATTAGAAATCGTCCGCGAAAGTGACGCGATTTTACGTGAAGAAATTGCTAAGGCTGGCTTAGACCGCGACATCTGGCAATACTTTACAGTTCTGCCAGGCATCCGCTCAGTGGGTGTTATGGGAGACGGTCGTACTTATGACTACACTGTTGGTATCCGTGCGATTACATCAATTGACGGTATGACTGCTGACTTCGCTCGTATTGATTGGGACTTATTACAAAAAATCTCAGTTCGTATCGTAAACGAAGTGGCTCACGTTAACCGTATCGTGTATGACATTACGAGTAAACCACCTGCAACAGTAGAGTGGGAATAATTTAAAAAAGTACCGAATAATCTAATTATGGATTATTCGGTACTTTTTAGTTATCCAACTAATTTAATTAAATGAGAAACAATCTAGTCATTTACTTGGATTGTTTTTTTGTTTTTAATCTCATAATTTCCATATAATTGGCCACAGGCAGCATCAATTTCAATTCCAAACTGACTTCTAATAGTGACATTTATGCCTTTAGATATTAAGGTTTGATAGAACAGTTTAACTTGCTTTTCATCTACTTGCTTGAACGTTCTTGGTGCATCAAAAGTAGGATTGTACCTGATGAGATTGACATGATACAGCTTTCCTTTTTTATACCGAGAGCGAAGTAAATCTGCTAAAGCAACTGCATGAGTCAAAGAATCGTTCACATCAGGTAGTAAAATATAAGCAATGTAAACTTTTTTTGAAGTTACTTTTATATGTTCATCTAAAGTATCCATCACTTTTAAAAGGGGAAACCTTTTATTAATCGGCATTAACTGACTTCTCTCTTCATCAAAAGGTGAGTGAAGAGAAAAAGTTAAATGAACTTGTGGATATTCAGCTGTTAGTCGTTTTATTTTAGGAATCACACCAATCGTTGAAACAGATAAACGCCTAGGGCTCAGTTGAAACATATCAGGATTCATAAAAATATCTAAAGCCTCAAAAAAATGAGGGTTAGCAAGTGGTTCTCCCATACCCATAAAAGAAATACTATCAATTTGGTGTCCTTTTAAAAGAAAGTAGAGAACTTGATCCGTTATTTCCTCAGCCGTTAAATTTTTTCTTAAGCCAATTTTTCCAGTAGCGCAAAATTGACAACCTAGATTGCAGCCACATTGAGATGAAATACAAAAAGATTCCCAGCCAGCTTGATAGGTCATGTTGACTGTTTCAATGCGATTATCTCCAGAAAGATTAAAGAGTACTTTCCTCACTTGTTGCGACTTCTGTTCAATAAGGGGCTCAACTGTTAGAAGTGATGTTCCTATTTCTGTTGTTAAAGTATCTCGTAAATTTTTAGGTAATACAGACATCTCATTGAAATCTGTTTTTTTCTCTTTAAAAATACAATGAAGAATTTGCTTCATTCGGTAGTTTGGTTGTTGACACTCTTTTAAAACTTTTTCAATTTGTTGATATTTAGTTAATTGTTTTTGTAACATATTATAAACCCTTTCACGTTCTCTTTTTTTATGAGTAATGAGAGTGATCTGTCATTTAAGGTAAACAAAAAAGCACAGACAAGATTCCGTGCTTCTTATTATATAAGGCGCTAAGATTAACGATCCGTTATAGTTACAAGAGGTGAAGCACTGAAGGGACCGTTAGTTAGCAGACAAAAAGACAGAAAGCTCTCTTTGTCTGCTAAACGGTTGCCGATTTTTGCATTTTTTCCAAATAACATTTTAAAAACGGTTATCATTACTCACACCTCCCTGATTTGAATTGATTATTGAGTATTTTAACATGAAAGATTAAGAAAGTAAAGGTATGAGAAGTTAATTTTATGATATAGTATCATTCGAACGTGATAATGTCTTAAGTAGGTCAAAGCATAAAATGTCCCAAAATGATAAACTATCACGATGAAAAGGATTATGTTAACGATGAACGAAAATAAAAAATATAAAGTCATAAAAGCAGTAGCTGAAAATAAAAAACAAAAGAAACGAGCAAGTGTGGAACTCAACTTATCAGTGAGGCAAATCAATCGACTCGTTAAAGACTATCAAACGAATGGAAAGGAAGCATTTTCACATAAAAACAGAGGAGGTAAACAAAGGCATGGCGTGCCTGATCAAGTCAAACAACAGGTGGTTACCATCTACCAATCTTTTCGAGTGAAACCTAACGTGAGGCACTACACTGAAATTTTAAAAGAGGACTATGATATC
>NZ_JARPZC010000040.1:0-3048 GCF_031927985.1 Enterococcus dongliensis | reverse complement strand
ACATAATCTACTTTATTTTGAAAATCCAATGATAGTACTTTTACAATTTTATCAAAAACGGTTTTATGTGTAAAAATAGTTAGTAAATCATATTTTCCAATTGAGTTACGAGGTAATATACCTCTAATTTCATTTATAACATCAGTACTTTCCATACATTTACACCCCTTGCTTATGGTTAATAATCTTTGCTAATCTTTAAAAATAGTCATTTTCAACATATTTTTTATACATGTCCACGGTATATCTTGTTATGTTCTTACCATACTCTGGATAATCAAACCCCAGTAGTTCTGCTACCTCTTTGGACACTTCCCTGAACAATTGGTGGCATATAAATAATGACTTCCAAATATTTTCATAGGAATCCATGCGATATGTAGATAATAATCTATTCCATAGATCTTCATCAATGTATTTGTTAATATACTTATAATTTTTCCCAACACTTAATGAAAATTCTGTCTTTATCCCAACCTTCCACGACATCATCCTAAGTAGTTCAAACCGTAGAATCTGGTTCAGATGATCGATTGCAAACAGTATCTCTTTGCGGCACAATCCTTTAATAACATAAGGTGTTACATTCCAAAATTCATTGCAGCAATCATCATACTCCCTTGCGCTTGGCTTTCTTACATGATAATCTATATCAGTCGGAACTATGTCCCTTTTAATTCTACAATCTTTATCAATTAGAACCTTTATTAATTTATCGCCCTTTAGGTAATTATCTAACTCTTCCAAGGGCAATAAGGTAAGATCAATTTTATTGTAATCATCAAATAGCATAAGATAGGAAAATCCCTTTTCTTCAGGTGGGAATAATTCCATATCCTCCGGCTTTTGCATCATTATTATATTCCCAAATTGATTAAGCCAGTCATCATTAGATATAAACGGTTCTATATCACTTACAAAATATGTAATATCATAATCCTGAAATTCATCTTATAGAACATATATCTTCTAATACATTATCTGTATTTTGATATTTAATAATCATTGAATTATTATTTGTTTTTTCTAAATCCATCTTTCCACTTCCTTTATTATTTTTCATTTTTTTAAACTATTTAATACTAATGTCTTTTATAATAGCTTTTCATATATTATATAATCAATCTTTATAAGTCCTTTTATAAATTTCTTTTCTACCATTTTCGATAAATTCCTGTTTAATATTTTTAATTCCATAAACAATAGTTTCAATAGGATAATATTCTTCAACTATATCTTGATATTCTTTTGCTTTCTCAATATCTATATTTCCATACATTCTTAATATATCTTCTCCAAAATTTGTTCCTATTTCTTCTTCACTATCTTCAAGTAAGTATATAAAATCACAATATTCATCTATAATTCCAGAATCTCCAAAATCAATTATTCCAGTTAATCTATTATTGCCATCTAACAATAGATGATTACAACTAAAATCATTATGGCATAAACACTTTTTACCCTCAAAAACTGTTGTTGCATTTAGTCTTTCCATAAAACTTTCTATATAATCTTTTTCTATATCAGTTAAATCATTATAAATAGTTTCACGCAACAATATATACTCTTCTAATACATTTTGTTTATTATCAATAGTACATTCACTAATATCTGTATAATCTAAACCGTGCATTTGTCTTAAAAAACTGGCAATATCTCGTTTTAACAAATTTTGTTCTTCTTCTGACATAGTAGAATAAATTTCTGGTGTTAAAAAAGTTCCTTTAATTTCTTTATAACCTAGTATAGATAATTCATCACTAATATACGAATATTCAATATTAGGAATTTTTACATTAGTTTCTAAATTTGTATTTAAAAAATTATATATTGCTTTTTCTTTTGCATAACCTTTTTTCTTATTAGTACTAAATTTTGTTTTAAAAATGTATTCATTATTAACTAAATATGCCACACTATCATAACCACTACCGATTATTTCAATACTATCTACTTTGAAATTATCAAAGTAATGCTCAATTAAATATTTCATTGCCTTAACATTTGTGGCATTATCATCATATCTATATTCCATTAAATAACAATCTTCTTTTTTGCCCTCGTGTAATTCATGTTCTGGCAAATCTTCAATAATTCTAAAACCAGATTTTTGGTATGCCCTTATTGCTCTTGGATTATTTTTATGAGGGTCTAAAATAACTGCATTAGCATTTCTTTCTTTTTTCAAAAATTCAAAAATCAATTTAATATATCTTGTACCAATTCCTTTACTCCAATAATTTGGCTCTCCTATAAATTGATCCATACCATAGACTATCTCATCAGTTTTTGGATAATGATAATCAGTATATAACTCATCATACATTTTATATATTTGTCCATATCCAATAGGAACATTGTTATATTCAATAATTACTCTAAAAACTTCATCTTCCCAAGGCTCTGTATAATGTTTTTTTAATGATTCTAATGTATATTTTTTATCTCTACCACCATAAAATTCTAATACTCTTTCATCAGTTAACCATTTTAACATCAAAGGAAAATCATCATCTATTAAAGTTCTTATACATATTTCATTTTCAACTATATTCATTTATTTATCACCTTTTTCATAATCATATACATATACTATTTCATCTTTATAATCATTTTTACCACCTAATTTTTCATATACATGGCAAGCTCTAGGATTACCTTTATCAGTTATTAAAAACATTTCAGAACAACCAATCTCTTTAGAATATTCCTTAATAAAAGATAATAATTTTGAACCATAACCTTTGTCTTGATAGTTAGGTAACATTCCTATTGAGTGTAAATAAAACATTGTTTTTCCATCAGGTCTTAAAAGTGTATAGCAATATGCAAATCCTATAATTTTATTATTTTCTTTAGCTATAAACCCAAATGAACTGGTATCATTAAGAAATCCTTTTAAATTATCAATATCAAAAACCATATTATCATCAATTAAAACTTCTTCCATAAACTCTAAATCATTTTTTTTAGGTATATTAATATTTGCGCGTGACCCCTCAAGGGTCACAATTCGAATACGTTCATCCTGTTCTGCTAAAGAAA
>NZ_JARPZC010000039.1:1889-3524 GCF_031927985.1 Enterococcus dongliensis | reverse complement strand
CCGACTTCTACGGCTCCTACCTATCCTGTACATGTGGTACAAACACTCAATATCAAACTGCAGTAAAGCTCCATGGGGTCTTTCCGTCCTGTCGCGGGTAACCTGCATCTTCACAGGTACTAAAATTTCACCGAGTCTCTCGTTGAGACAGTGCCCAAATCGTTACGCCTTTCGTGCGGGTCGGAACTTACCCGACAAGGAATTTCGCTACCTTAGGACCGTTATAGTTACGGCCGCCGTTTACTGGGGCTTCAATTCGTACCTTCGCTTACGCTAAGCACTCCTCTTAACCTTCCAGCACCGGGCAGGCGTCAGCCCCTATACGTCATCTTTCGATTTTGCAGAGACCTGTGTTTTTGATAAACAGTCGCTTGGGCCTATTCACTGCGGCTGATCGTTAGATCAGCACCCCTTCTCCCGAAGTTACGGGGTCATTTTGCCGAGTTCCTTAACGAGAGTTCTCTCGCTCACCTTAGGATTCTCTCCTCGACTACCTGTGTCGGTTTGCGGTACGGGCCATTGTTTTCTCACTAGAAGCTTTTCTCGGCAGTGTGACATCAGGAACTTCGGTACTATTATTTCCCTCCCCATCACAACTTGTCCTTGAAGACGTAAGCATTTGACTCACATCAAGACTTGTTGCTTGGACAGACATTTCCAATCGTCTGATTCCTTAGCCTCCTGCGTCCCTCCATTGCTCAAACAAAAACAACGGGTACAGGAATATCAACCTGTTATCCATCGCCTACGCCTTTCGGCCTCGGCTTAGGTCCCGACTAACCCTGGGCGGACGAGCCTTCCCCAGGAAACCTTAGTCATTCGGTGGACAGGATTCTCACCTGTCTTTCGCTACTCATACCGGCATTCTCACTTCTAAGCGCTCCAGCAGTCCTCACGATCTACCTTCAACGCCCTTAGAACGCTCTCCTACCAACACACCTTATGGTGTGTTCCACAGCTTCGGTAAACTATTTAGCCCCGGTACATTTTCGGCGCAGGGTCACTCGACTAGTGAGCTATTACGCACTCTTTAAATGGTGGCTGCTTCTGAGCCAACATCCTAGTTGTCTGTGCAACCCCACATCCTTTTCCACTTAATAGTTATTTGGGGACCTTAGCTGGTGGTCTGGGCTGTTTCCCTTTCGACTATGGATCTTATCACTCACAGTCTGACTCCCAGAGATGAATGGATGGCATTCGGAGTTTATCTGAATTCGGTAACCCGAGATGGGCCCCTAGTCCAAACAGTGCTCTACCTCCATCATTCTTACTCTGAGGCTAGCCCTAAAGCTATTTCGGAGAGAACCAGCTATCTCCAAGTTCGTTTGGAATTTCTCCGCTACCCACACCTCATCCCCGCACTTTTCAACGTACGTGGGTTCGGTCCTCCAGTGCGTTTTACCGCACCTTCAACCTGGACATGGGTAGATCACATGGTTTCGGGTCTACGACCACTTACTCATTCGCCCTATTCAGACTCGCTTTCGCTACGGCTCCGTTTTTTCAACTTAACCTCGCAAGTAATCGTAACTCGCCGGTTCATTCTACAAAAGGCACGCTATCACCCATTAACGGGCTCTAACTTGTTGTAGGCACACGGTTTCAGGATCTATTTCACTCCCCTTCCGGGGTTCT
>NZ_JARPZC010000039.1:0-1795 GCF_031927985.1 Enterococcus dongliensis | reverse complement strand
CGATTGAGAGTAAACCTCTCAAAACTGAACGAATAAAGCAACCTGTGTAGTTTCCGTAACGTTCATCTAAGATGAACTATTTCCTTAGAAAGGAGGTGATCCAGCCGCACCTTCCGATACGGCTACCTTGTTACGACTTCACCCCAATCATCTATCCCACCTTAGGCGGCTGGCTCCAAAAAGGTTACCTCACCGACTTCGGGTGTTACAAACTCTCGTGGTGTGACGGGCGGTGTGTACAAGGCCCGGGAACGTATTCACCGCGGCGTGCTGATCCGCGATTACTAGCGATTCCGGCTTCATGTAGGCGAGTTGCAGCCTACAATCCGAACTGAGAGAAGCTTTAAGAGATTAGCTTAGCCTCGCGACTTCGCGACTCGTTGTACTTCCCATTGTAGCACGTGTGTAGCCCAGGTCATAAGGGGCATGATGATTTGACGTCATCCCCACCTTCCTCCGGTTTGTCACCGGCAGTCTCGCTAGAGTGCCCAACTAAATGATGGCAACTAACAATAAGGGTTGCGCTCGTTGCGGGACTTAACCCAACATCTCACGACACGAGCTGACGACAACCATGCACCACCTGTCACTTTGCCCCCGAAGGGGAAGCTCTATCTCTAGAGTGGTCAAAGGATGTCAAGACCTGGTAAGGTTCTTCGCGTTGCTTCGAATTAAACCACATGCTCCACCGCTTGTGCGGGCCCCCGTCAATTCCTTTGAGTTTCAACCTTGCGGTCGTACTCCCCAGGCGGAGTGCTTAATGCGTTAGCTGCAGCACTGAAGGGCGGAAACCCTCCAACACTTAGCACTCATCGTTTACGGCGTGGACTACCAGGGTATCTAATCCTGTTTGCTCCCCACGCTTTCGAGCCTCAGCGTCAGTTACAGACCAGAGAGCCGCCTTCGCCACTGGTGTTCCTCCATATATCTACGCATTTCACCGCTACACATGGAATTCCACTCTCCTCTTCTGCACTCAAGTTTCCCAGTTTCCAATGACCCTCCCCGGTTGAGCCGGGGGCTTTCACATCAGACTTAAGAAACCGCCTGCGCTCGCTTTACGCCCAATAAATCCGGACAACGCTTGCCACCTACGTATTACCGCGGCTGCTGGCACGTAGTTAGCCGTGGCTTTCTGGTTAGATACCGTCAAGGGATGAACGTTTTACTCTCATCCTTGTTCTTCTCTAACAACAGAGTTTTACGATCCGAAAACCTTCTTCACTCACGCGGCGTTGCTCGGTCAGACTTTCGTCCATTGCCGAAGATTCCCTACTGCTGCCTCCCGTAGGAGTTTGGGCCGTGTCTCAGTCCCAATGTGGCCGATCACCCTCTCAGGTCGGCTATGCATCGTTGCCTTGGTGAGCCGTTACCTCACCAACTAGCTAATGCACCGCGGGTCCATCCATCAGTGACGCAAAAGCGCCTTTCAAAGTAAAACCATGCGGTTTTACTTATTATACGGTATTAGCACCTGTTTCCAAGTGTTATCCCCTTCTGATGGGCAGGTTACCCACGTGTTACTCACCCGTTCGCCACTCCTTTTCTTTCGGTGGAGCAAGCTCCGGTGAAAGAAAAAGCGTTCGACTTGCATGTATTAGGCACGCCGCCAGCGTTCGTCCTGAGCCAGGATCAAACTCTCATAAAAAGTGTTTGAAACAATCTTGCGATTGTTAAGCTCAATTGTATTAATTGACTTGCTAGCATATTGCTTGCTATGTTGTTTGTTTCTATTAAATAGAAACGCCCTACACATTTGGTTTGTTTTATTCGTTCAGTTTTCAAAGGTCTACAT
>NZ_JARPZC010000038.1:0-3796 GCF_031927985.1 Enterococcus dongliensis | reverse complement strand
TTAAAATAACGATGGTTCATAGGGTTATCCAATTAAAACCGGAAGGTTAAAACCCTAACTCTAATATACAAGGAGGCTAAGCAATAAAATATGGCGAAATTATGCAAGGATGGTTTTGAAAAGGAATTTATAGAAAATCAAAAAGAAAAATATGGTATTGCCTACACACAAAACATATTATCCGGGCGTTGGAAAGCTCTAATATTATGGTTTTTAAAATCAGAAAAGCATCGTTATGGTGAAATAAAAAGATTTTTATGGGATATTTCCCAAGGATCACTAACAAAGCAACTCAGAGAATTAGAAGCTGACGGACTCGTAGAGCGGCGAGTATTTCCAGAAGTACCTCCTCGTGTTGAATATTCTTTAACAGAAAAAGGGCAAGCTTTTATACCTATTATTAATATGATGGAAAATTTTGGGAAAACGTATGGTGAGAACACAGAAGATAATCAGCCAACTAAAAATATTCTTGGCTAAATCCTTAATTGTTGACACATATCAAGAATAAATCTGACGGCTTGATCAAGGATTAGTGATTGATGTGGACAGACAAATTATCGAGAATTTAAATGTGTTATAGCAAAATATATTAGAAGCTTAGTATACCTATTTTAGTATGGAAAATACTAATTACTTTTTTACGTATGTAAAAAATGGATTTTCGGTACAATGTGTGGGTGAATTTTCAATATAAAAAGCCGAATGATGCTAGTGGACACAAGGGATTCTGATATGATTTTAGGTGCTAAATCTCTAATCATGAAAGGAATCTCTTTTTTGCGTTCATTTAAAGCAATCATACAGCTCATTCTCGGTACCGATCAATTCGTCAAACCTGACGTTTCTTTTGATTCCGACACTCAAATTATAACCGTTTCTTGCCAACTTCCAAAATCATGTCAGAGTCGATGCTCTAGATGTAACCGGAAATCTCCCGGTTATGACAGCGGTCGTGGAATTCGTAGATGGTGTGCTATGGATATTGGATCTGCTAAAGTCTTTGTCGAAACCAAGGCACACGAGTAGCGTGCAAAGAACATGGTGTCGAGAGGTTTGCTCTGTCCCATGGGCTAGATATAATTCACGGTTCGTTAAAAACTTTGAGGAGCAAGTAACCTGGCTAACTACGCCATACGTCAAAGAGCGTTGTCTCAGAGCTTATGCGAATTGGATAGCATACCACAGGCGATATCTGCGGTCGAGTCTATTCAGAACTTGAGAATACTGCACCCAACCGATTTGATGGTTTAGTCAATATTCTATTCGTGGTGAGTGTCGAATTTGTTGTGATTAACGGATTTTTCACTGTGATAACACTGAAACCTAGTATGACGATGGAGATGCTAGGTTCAGTAGTATTAGGATCTAATTCAGCGAACGTCAGTCTGGCTAAACAGAAGGAAGTTAATTATGAAAAGCTGTAAAAAGGTTGATAGTTCAGCTTTCTCACAGCTCAAAATTTTATAAGTCCTTTATCTATTAAAAAAGGCACGTTTTCTAGAGTAATGTTAATTTTCATCATTTGAAACACGTACCCAGATTGAATCATCAAAGATCATATTTCCAAAAGTATCTTTTCCCTCATAAAAGTCCGTCACGGCTTGAAGAATCGCCTTTTTATTCATTGGCTTTCCTGAACTTTTCCTATCTGAACTATAGTCTGCCAAAAGCACTTTAACGTACTTTTTCTTCTTACCCAGAAACCCACGTTTTATTTTTGTATCGCTCCATAATTTTTGACGAAAACTAAGGAAGATACTAGGATTACCCTCGTCATCAATCTCGTAGTTATACAATTCCATCGTCCGTGATCTCTTCTGATCAATAATCATTAAAGCATATTCTTTTTCTGATTTTTTCTCATCACTTGTCCAGACTAGCTCAATTGCTTTTTTAAGCTCATCGATACTTTGCGGAGGACTAGGAAGAGGATGTTCCCACACCATATCTCCATACTCAGTTTCATCATATATAAAGTTGTTCCATTCGATAGTCGTTTTCATCTGAACTATTCTCCTTAAAACATGTTTTAACACATATATTTTATTGTGTAAATGTAAATAATTCGATTCTGAAGGTTAAGAGATGAATGAGTGATTTCACCTGTGGTGCGGTTGCCCTTACTTCAAAATATCACTCCTTCTCTTTGGGCTTTGATGATTTATTCAATCCTTTATGTTCAGCAGTCGTATTGTCCTTTGTTTGCTTCTTTCATTCGCAAAGCCGTCACGGCTTGAAGAATCGCCATTTTTGTGAGACCACAAAAACCAGCCAAAGCTATTAAAAAAGGCACTAAAAGGAGATAGTCCCACCTTTTCGCGTCCAAAAACAAAGCTTCGCAACAAAACGTAAAAAATTCAGCCTTTCGTCTAGTGACCTGTAGCACAAACCAAAAAGATAAAAGGTCAAAACAAAGGAGCGAACATTATGAGTGAACAAATAGGAATTGGGACAGTCGGCGGATTATTAGCAAAATTAAAAAACTATCCACCAACAATGATAATTGCCATGTTTGACACGCAAATCGGGGTTACTACTGTAGCTTTTAAACGAGAGTCGTAAATAAATGGTGATAAATCGTATTCATGGCTAACTTTCTATTAAAAACTTGAAATTATTAGAGGAACTTTACAAAAGCAAGCGCTTCACCTTATAGTTAGTTTAAAGGAGGGGATATCCTATGAAAAAAATTTGTTTTGTGTTAAATGTTAGTTCTGGTATTAACTATGGTTCTGTTTCTGCATTTCCATTAATTAAGAATAATGGTGATTTAAAGAAGTACTTTTCAAAATATTATGACGTTTCTATTGATTATATTAGGGATAAGGATGTAGTTGATTTTTTAGTGGTCCCAAAACCATTCGCTCCTTTCGAAAATGAGAATAATCTTCCAATTATTGAAGTACCCACAATATTATTTATGAAAAAGGATTATAAAGAAATTAAATCTTATGTTGATGCTTACTTCAATAATGAGCATCAAAAATAGTTTTTCTAAGTAAAAATTTCAATAGTAATAGAAAAAATTATCATAGATAAGCGCTATGGTAATTTTTTTCTATTATCTGATGAAAACAATAGGTATTATGTAAAATCTGAAAAGTTAGCACAAGAACAAGAAAATAGCGTCGAAATGCTTGAAAAGGTAGAACAATTCAAAAATGAGAATGAATTATTTCAAGATGTTCACGTAGTTGGTAGAACGAGTTATGCGACTATTGAAGCAAAAACCAGTGTAAATAACCTGCAGTATTTCAAACAACAGCTAGTAGAACTGGAGGAACAAAATGAGAAAGCCAAAGCCTATAACCGGACAAAACCGGTAATTAAAATGCGAACGCTAGGTACAAAAATTACAAATCTAAAACAAAAAATCGAAATGCTGGAGGAAATGGATCAAAAAGCCCAAAACCAACAAATCAGTGAAGCGAGTCAAAAATTGATCGATACCGGTGAAGTGACGCAATGGAAAAAGAAGACCTATTTATTACTTTGTAAAAGGCTTGAAAAAAGTAGCACTTGAATTAGATGACAATGGGGAATTTCAACCGTCAAACCGCTATCCAGCTTATGACGAAAAAGATCAAAACTATCTAAAGGAATTGCTGGGAAGATAGCCATAAAATGAATTGAGGCTAGCTCAAACTGTATACCATGTAAGAACTGTAATTACATGGTATACTATGGTTGTTAATAGAACTAAATGATCGTTTTAGATAAGAAAGACTAACTATATAGAGTCAAGTGAAAATTAGCTAAATCAAAAAAATATTTTATAACAGTTAATTCCAAA
>NZ_JARPZC010000037.1:0-4796 GCF_031927985.1 Enterococcus dongliensis | reverse complement strand
TGGGTTCTGTTGCAAAGTTTCCGATAAGCTCATTTTGAGGTAAAATAATTGAAAAAGATAGCTTGGAGGAATGAAGATGACTCAGTTCAAAGGAAAACAATTTCAAAAAGACGTGATTATCGTAGCCGTCGGCTACTATCTTCGGTACAACCTGAGTTATCGTGAAGTGCAGGAAATTCTGTATGACCGAGGAATTCACGTTTGTCACACCACAATTTACCGTTGGGTGCAAGAATACGGAAAGATTCTTTATCAAATTTGGAAAAAGAAAAACAAACAGTCCTTTTATTCATGGAAAATGGACGAGACTTATATCAAAATTAAAGGAAAGTGGCATTATTTATATCGCGCTATCGATGTAGATGGCTTAACCTTAGATATCTGGTTACGGAAAAAGCGCGACACACAGGCTGCGTATGCTTTTCTAAAACGACTGAAGAACCAGTTTGGAGAACCAAAGGTTCTAGTAACGGATAAAGCACCCTCTATTAAGAGTGCCTTCAGAAAGCTTCAGAAAAATGGACTGTATATAACAACAGAACATCGAACAATCAAGTATCTGAATAATCTGATTGAACAAGACCATCGTCCAATTAAGCGAAGAAACAAATTTTACCAAAGTTTGCGAACAGCCTCAACCACGATTAAAGGCATGGAAGCGATTCGAGGAATTTATAAAAAAAGCCGAAAAGAAGGGTCTCTTTTTGGCTTTTCCGTCTGTACAGAAATCAAAGGACTATTAGGAATCCCTGCTTAAATAAGAATCATCTTGAAAAACTAATGACCTTTTTGAGACTTTGCAACAGAACCCATTGGTTTGTGTAAACGCAAAGAAACGGCGGCTCTGAAAATCAAAGCCACCGTTTCATAGGCGTGAAAATATGTCTGCTGTACGACGGCTTTTTTCTTTTGCCGTCGTGCGGCAGATTATTGCTTATGGAATTGTTTTTCTATCACATTACTGTTATAAGTACAACAAGTATACCAAGCACAATTCGATACCAACCAAACACCTTAAAATCATGTTTTTTGATAAAGTTCATTAGGAATTTAATTACTAAGACAGATACCGCAAATGCCACAGCCATACCGAGAACAAGAGCGAGCAGTTCTGCACTTGTAAAATCAAACCCGAATTTTAACAGCTTAAAAGCACTTGCTCCAAGCATAGTAGGTACTGCGAGGAAAAAAGTAAACTCTGCTGCTGCCACTCGTGAAACTCCTATGAGTAAAGCACCTATAATCGTTGCTCCCGACCGTGATGTGCCGGGTATAAGTGATAACACTTGAAATGCCCCTATCAAGATTGCTGTTTTATAGCTGATGTCAGAAAGTGCCATAGTAGTAGGAGTACGCTTTTTATTCCAATTTTCTATGAGAATGAATAACAAACCATAAAAGATTAACATGATTGAAATCACAATGGGGGTTTGGAGGTAAGCATCCAAATAATCATCAAATAAAATCCCCATAATACCTGACGGTATACAAGCCACTGCAACCTTGAACCACAACGAGAAAGTATCCTTTTTAACAAGTGGCTGCGATTTATCCTTTAGCTGAAATGGAAACATCTTGTTCCAAAACATTACAACCACTGCGAGTATAGCTCCAAGTTGAATAACAACAAAAAACATTTCTTTAAATGCTTCGCTCATATTAAGTGTGATAAATTTGTCCGCAAGAATCATATGTCCTGTGCTGCTGATAGGTAGCCACTCAGTAATACCCTCAACAATTCCAAGAAAAATAACTTTTAAAATTTCTATAAAATCAAGTACCATTATTTCAAATCCTCCTTTTTAAAATGATGAAAGGTCATAAGAAAACCAACTGCTGATACAAGAATAATAATAGATACAGACAGCAGTGTAGGATAGCCGGTACTCTGAAGTTTACCCTGCACCAAGAAATAGGTGGCTGTCCACGGATACAACGCTCCCCATTCTTGATTTGAAAGTGCGGCACTTCCCATGACAATCACGGCAGAGCCAATCATCGGGGCGACAAATCCTTTTGTTTTCATAGCAACAAACACAAAAGGAGAAACTGTTAAAAACATCAGGATACTGCCAAACAAAAACTTGGGGAGCCATACTATTGCCACTAGTAAGCTATATCCCTCCAATGTAAAGACAGCGTGATATAGCCCACAAGCGATAAATATACCTGCCCATGTTACAAGGGTGAGCATAACAATCCAAAGAAGCAGGGTGCAAAATTTTCCAATTAATAGTTTTGTCCTTGAAATGGGTATGGGCAATATGGTTTTGAGTGTGCTTTCTGTGTACTCTCTGCTAAACAAGTAAGCTGCAATTGCCACATATATCATAATGTTTACCAGCAGCATGATATACAGTACACTGTCGCTGTATATGTCAGACAAGGTAAAGATAATCTCCGGCTTATCAAAATGTGTTTGCAAGGCTTCTATTAACATCAAAAGTGGGGTAGATAATACCCCTGCCACACTAATTAGCACCATTTTTGAACGCTTTAGTTTTAATAATTCACAAGAAATAAGATTAAGCAATACCGCCACCTCCAATCAGTTTAGAAAAGTAGTCCTCTAAGTTTTCCTCACTATCATCTATCCTTGTCACGAGCAGTCCATTTCGTGCAAATTCTCGATTGATTTCTCCAACACTTTGGCTAAAGTCATAAATTCTCACCGTACCGTCCTGCACTGTAAAATCCGTCATGTGGTAGTGGCTTTCTAAAATCTTTCCAGCTATCTCACTGTCAGATAAATCAAATTGAATGTATTTTCGATTCCTTTTGTGAAGCTCGGATATATTCACTTCCTCTACTAAATGCCCCTCGTGCATAACGCCGATAATATCTGCTATCTGTTCAATCTCGCTTAAAACATGGCTTGAGATAAAAATGGTAATGCCATGATTGTGACTAAGTTCAGATAAAAATGAGCGTATTTCAACTATTCCAATGGGGTCAAGTCCGTTAATCGGTTCGTCAAGTATTAAAAGCTCCGGCTCGTGCATAATGGCGGCGGCAATACCAAGCCGTTGCTTCATTCCGAGGGAATAATCGGAAAAGACTTTTCTTTTCTCTTTATGCAGCCCCACAACTTCAAGAGCTTTTTCTACTCCACTTTTAGATACTCCCCCTCGCAGTTTAGCGAGAATTTGCAAATTCTCATACCCTGTTAAATTACTGTAAAATCCCGGTGTTTCGATAATAGAGCCTACTTTGCTATAAAGGGTATGGATATTTTCCTTATAGTTTGTGCCAAACAAGCGTACCGTTCCATCCGTTGGGAGAGCAAGCTGCAACATCATTTTCATTGCTGTGGTTTTGCCTGCTCCGTTTCTGCCGAGCAAACCATAAATTTTGCCCGTTGGCACATGAAGATTGACCTTATCGACAACGGTGGCTGTTCCGTATCGCTTCGTAAGATTTTCTGTTTCAATGATATAATCCATATTTGATTTTCCTTTCCGTTGGTTGCTGTTCTTGTTTTCACTGACCACAATTTTATTATCACAGGAGCTATATCAAAAGCCAAGAAACCTACCGTCACATCGCCTACATCTATCATGTCAACATGAAAAAAAGCCCCGACACTTATCGTGTCAGAGCCTATTTCAAGGGATTTATATCGTTTTTACTTTGTTCCGTTCTGCTTAATCCAAACAACTATTTTTGCGACAAACAGCAGAAACATAAGTGCTGTTATATATGGTTCTCTTGCTGCTGCTAAGAAACAGATAGCCAAAGCAGTGAGTCCAAGGGAGCATTTTGTAGCAATGCCGCCCCATGTTTCTTTATCTAAATGGGTAAGTATTATTTTAGCAATCCCTATTACAATCAAGGCGGCAAAAGCACTCCAGTAGACTGCAAGATTGAATGGTGTGGTGGCTGTAAATGATAGTAGATTGACCGCATAAACATAACCGCCAACAGAGTTTCCATATAACGGAAGAAATATAAACGCAACTGCCATCATATCCAATATTCCATAAATATAGTTGTAAATCTTTTTCAAGTTGGAACGATTTTCAGTTTCGGCAAGTGTAATCAGTTCTTCGCCCGATAGTAGTTCATCTATGGTCACAGAAAAGAATTTAGAAATACACTTGAGCGACTCAATGTTAGGGTAACCCTTGCCGCTTTCCCATTTTGAAATGGCTGTTCTTGATACATATAATTGCTCCGCAAGTTGTTCCTGCGTTAAGTTCTTTCCAGTCCTAAGCTGTTGTAGCTTTTCATTAAATTCCATGATTCTCCTCCTGTTTGTTCCTTGTTTTCATACGTCCATCAACGGGTTTTTCTGCATCTTTTGGTATCATCCATGCACGACCAAATTTTTCAGTTCCGTCAATGCGATTTTCCTCACATAATTTTTGTATCCGTCTTTCCGATATGCCCCATTTTTCAGAAGCGGCTTTCACAGAAATGTAATCCATAATATCAACTTCCTTTCGCAAAGAGTATATAATTATTATATACGGAATGACGAATAATAGCAATTTTCTCTCCACTAATACGAAATTATACACTACTAAACATAAAATCATACTTCGTTCAAATATCATCACCCGAAATGTACAATGATATAGGGTGATATTAAAATGTACCAAGATGAAAGAAAACTTGATTTTAAGCCGTTAGGTATAGCGATAAAAAAAGCTCGGGAAGCAAAAGGGTGGACACAGGAATATCTTGCCCAACTGGTAGACCTTACGCCACGCTCTATTATGGGTTCTGTTGCAAAGTTTCCGATAAGCTCATTTTGAGGTAAAATAATTGAAAAAGATAGCTTGGAGGAATGAAGA
>NZ_JARPZC010000036.1:0-5634 GCF_031927985.1 Enterococcus dongliensis | reverse complement strand
ACTGATCGCAAACGATGATGTTGTAAATGATTCGTTTAGAAAACAAACGTTAAACTTAGCAAAACCGAATGATACGAAGCTTATTTTTAAAAGTATAGAGGATTCAATTAAAGCAATAAAAAGTGGTGTTACAGATAAATATAGTGTGTTTATCGTAGTCGAAAATGTTCATGATGCTTATAGATTAACTAAAGCTGTCCCAGAGATTAATAAGGTCAATTTAGGTTTATCTGCTAAGAGAGAGAATACTGAAAACATTGCAAAAGCTGTTTATGTTACAGAAACTGAGATTAAGGAATTAAATGAATTAGTTGGTTCAGGAGTAGAAGTCTTAGTAAAACAAGCACCAAACGATGCGAATGTTGAATTTAGATCACTTTTGAAATAGAAAGAAGGAGATGAGTTCTATGGTTGTACAAACGATTGGAATATTTTTAATTGCCTTGATTGCAAATATGCAAGACTTTTTGGGAGCCTCATTTATTGGTAGACCCTTGGTTACAGGTCTTTTTGTAGGATTACTTTTTGGTGATGTAACGCAAGGATTGATCATGGGAGCTACTTTAGAATTAGCTTTCTTAGGTTTGATGGGGGTAGGTGCAACAGTTCCCCCAGATGAAATCATTGGAGGAATTTTAGCAACAGCACTTGTTCTAAAAAATGGATATGGCGTAGATGTAGCATTAACACTCGTTTTACCAATAGCCGCTTTAGGATTAGCAATCAAAAATATTTTATACGTTATCATTTTTCCAGCGATGACACATAAAGCGGATAAATTAGTTGAACAGGGGAAAATTAAACAAGCAGCAAATATGCATCTAATCGCATCATTTACCAGAATTATTATGATGACAACCGTAACCACAGTTGCATTTGTTATCGGTAGTAGTACTGTTGATGTGATTTTAGATTTGATTCCACAAGCTTTTATTGATGGTATGAACATTGCTACTAATATTTTACCAGCGGTCGGATTTGCAATGTTAATTAATATGACTTTTTCAAAAAAAGTTGCACCCTTTTTCTTCTTGGGATTTGTTTGTTCAGCTTATCTACAATTGGATATGATTGCTACAGCAATTGTGGGAGCAATCTTTGCAGGAATTATGTATATTATCTTGGATACCATTGAAAAGAGCAAAGGACAAAATAACAACGGTGGAGAGGAGCAATACGATGACTTCTAAAAACTTAACTAAAAAAGATTTAATGGGAATTTTTTGGAGATCTATGCCGATGGAGGCCTCATTTAACTACGAACGTATGATGAGTTTAGCCTTCTCTTACTCAATGAGTGGAGTAATTCAAAAGCTTTATTCCGACGTTAATGATCAAAAAGCAGCAATGCAAAGACATTTAGAATTCTTTAATTGTACTTCTGCGACATCTCCATTTATTGCTGGTGTAGCTGCTTCAATGGAAGAGAGAAAAGCAAATGATCCTTCATTTGATGAAAGTTCAATTAATGCGATGAAAGCTGGTTTGATGGGACCGATTTCAGGTATAGGTGATTCAATTTTCTGGGGAAGCTTAAGAATTATCGCAAGTGGGATAGGTATTTCACTAGCAAAGCAAGGTAGTATTTTAGGTCCTATTCTATTTTTAATAGTGTTTAATGTCCCAAATGTATTGGTCAGATATTTTGGAACATTATGGGGATATAAAGCTGGAGTCACATTTATAGAAAAAATGTCTAGCGGTTTAATGGAAAATATTACGTATGCGATAAATATTCTCGGTAATACCGTTATTGGAGGTATGGTAGCGTCAATGGTAATCATTAACATCCCTGTAAAACTAACCAATGGGAAAGATGCTCAAACTATTCAAGGCTTACTAGATTCTATGATGCCTGCACTATTACCGTTACTGATTACTTTCTTGTTTTGCAGACTGTTAAAGAAAGACGTTAAAGTAATTTATATCTTACTAGCTATTTTAATTGTTAGTGTTCTAGGTGCTATTTTTGGATTTTTATCTGTATAAAAAGGAGAGTAAATTGATGTATTTCAAATCAGAAAATTTTGTGAACGATTACCAAAAGGTTGTAACCCAGTTTAATGATGTAGAAAAAATTGCTAGAAATTTGCAACAAAGAAATATTACAAAACTTTACCTAATAGGTTCTGGCGGAACATATACAAAGTTTGTTGATATGCGGCCAATGCTTTTTGAAAAAATTGATATTCCATTTTTAATTGTCAGCCCAGAAGAACTGTCTGAGTTATATTTTGATCAAATTGATGAAAATACATTGCTGATCGTGGGAACAAAGACTGGAGCTACTGAAGAACTAATTGATGTTTTGAAGAAAGCGAAAGAAAAAATTCCTGAAGTTATGATTTATGGATTTATTGGTGATGACGAGACAGAGTTAGATAAATTAAATATTTTAAGCTATCGTACTAGTTCTGTGGATACAGATGTACATTTAGTTCTTTTTGGTTGGTTCATTCTATGCTTTACAGAGAATGATGATATCATTTTATCTGAATACAAAAAGGAGTTAGAGTTAGTAGGAGAAAAGGTAGCTTCAGAAATTTCGAGAAATGAGGAAACCGCTATTAACTTAGTACAATCTTCAGATCCAAGCCGCATGCAAATGTGGGTTACATCTGGGCGATTATGGGGTGAAGCGTGTTGCTTTTGCAATTACATTTTGGAAGAAATTCAATGGATTCAGGCACAAGCTATCCATTCATCAGAATTCTTCCATGGTCCTTTCGAATTGATAAGTGATGACTTTCAGGTAAATGTGGTTTTGAATTCTAGAGAAACTCGAAATCAAGATCTTCGTGTAAAACAATTTATTGATCAACACTCAACTGCTTCAAATACAATTGATATGAAAAATTTCAACATCGAAGATTTTGCTGATGAGTTAATCAAATTTATTGAGCCATGGTTGCTAAATCATTATTATGACTTACTACTACGTATCTATGAACAAAAAACAGGAAAGTCAGCAAAAACTCGTCGATATTATCGTGTAATGGAATACTAATGGACGTTTATACCCTCTTTGAATTTCTATCGATTCATTTTCAAATCATCCATTTTCAAAACAAAAAGAAAAAATTTGTTAAATGGTTTAGTAGTGTATTTACAAATGATTCGATAACTCAAAAAAGTCCTAATTTTTTTTATCGAGATGAGTCAACAAAGACAATTGTTGTGAATATTACTACTCCAGAATGGAGCATATTTGGAGATCGTTTTCAGACACAAAAAAATAGAGAAAGATATTTGAAGAAGTTAGGGATAACAAAACTTATCTCAATGATTGCTTTCATTATTCTATTGTTCCTGACTACCAGAGCATTTAATCAAGGAAGTATTATTCTATCAATCATACTTCTTCTTTTATGTCTCTCTCTTTTTATTGCGGGTATTGGTATTCCGAAAAAGTATAGTTTTTCTTCACTTGCTACGGTCGCTAGCGCGATTACTTGTTTCTTGTCTGATGATCAGTGCTCCATATATTTCGTTGAAACGGAAAATCAGCTGTATTCTGATCTTCCTTCGTTTATTAAAAGTGAAACCATTTGGATATTTGACGATCTTTATAATGGAGACATTTTAACTTGTAAGTCCAAAAAAATAGACGATAGAACATGTAATTACTTGCAGAGCATAAAGAAAGATAATCAAGAGATATATTTAATAAATAAACAAAGAGATAAAACTACTGTTCCACCCAAAAAATTAATAAGTAGTTTTCGAGAAATAAATAATGAAATCACCAAATTTTGATAGAATGTTGTGATGTCTTATTCACATGATTTCAATTTTGGAACTTTTTTGAAAATCGGAAGGGATCATGTTAGGAGGAAGTAATGAAAAAAGGGATCGTTTTTGATTTTGATGGAACTTTAGTTGATAGTGAGAATTTAGTGTATGAGGCTATTCATGATTTCTTATATTATGAATTTGATTATGACTATACTCAGGAAGTCTATCAATTATCAATCGGGCAAGTAGAAGGAAATTTCATCAAGGATCTAGAAAAACGAGTTGGACGAAAGATCAATCAAACGCAATTAAATGAAGCAATAAAACAAGCACAACGTTTAGGCTATCGTAACTTACCTTTGCGACCAGGAATTGAGGATATTCTTTTAAAGTCTAGACAAAATGGCCTGAAATTAGCTATTGTTTCTAATTCTTGTATTGAAGAATTAAATTTCTTTTTCAATTATCATCTCGAAATTCGAAAAATATTTGATACAGTTATAACGATTGAGGATGTAAAAAAGGGGAAACCCGCACCAGATGGATATTTGGCCTGTATTTCAATGATGGGATTAACACCAGAAGAAGCAATTGCTATCGAAGACAGTCCAACAGGTGCGTCTGCTGCGCTTAATGCGGGACTACGAACAATTATATATCCCAATAAACTTACTGAAAAATTGAAATTTCCTTGTGAAGGAAGAATAATTGATGATATAAAAGAAATAACTACGAAGTTATTGTGTTTAAACTATTGAATGCTTTAGCTTGGTTTTATGTATCCTATCACTTATAGAATACGATTGGACTATATACTTCAATAGTTCGATCTTTTTTTTTAATTACTGAAGTCGTTAATAGAACGGATTTCAAATTTAAAAATATATAATTTAACAACCAATGTGAGTAGAGAAAAGCCACCTTAATGATTTATGTAAACCTACTTATATGATAGAAAAAGTAAAAACCCAATTTGACCTATATGTGCTTTAAAAGTAGACTAAAAAGAGAGAGTGAGTTTTAGAAAGTGGTGGTATAGAATGAAAAGGGAGATTTTGAAATATGTTGAATCACTAAATAACGAATCAATTTCTATTGTAGATGAAACATTTGCGACTTCAGCTACTGATATTTGTGAGCGATTCAATATTAAACGTAATACAGCAAGTAGATATTTGAATGAGTTAGTGACAGAGGGATATTTGATAAAAATTAACACTCGACCTGTATTGTTTCTGAGCAAGAAACATACGGAAGAAGCCTTAAATATTGAGTGTGTGAAAAAAGAATATTCTTCCTTAGATGAGCTGCTACATTACAATGAAGAAGATGTATTTGACATAGTTATTGGACGAAATGGTAGCCTTAGAAATGTGATTGATCAATTAATTTCTGCAGCAAATTATCCTGGAGGACTTCCAATTCTTTTTCAGGGAGAATCTGGAACAGGTAAAAGCATGTTGGCTAGAAAAGTATACGATTTTTGCTTACAACAAGGTATCCTTGAAAAAGATTCGCCCTTCGTTGTTTTCAATTGTGCACAATATTTTAATAATCCTGAACTACTTTCAAGCCAGTTATTTGGATACAAAAAAGGTTCTTTTACAGGAGCAGAAAATGATCGTGGCGGATTGATCGAAGAAGCAGAAGGAGGTATTCTTTTTTTAGATGAGGTTCATCGGCTGTCTCCAGAGGGTCAGGAAAAATTGTTTATTTTGATGGATCAAAAGATCTTTAGTCGCATTGGAGAAACCGAAAATAAGAGGAAAGCTAATGTTCGTTTGATTTTCGCTACGACAGAGGACATTCAATCAGTTTTTTTACCGACTTTTTTAAGAAGGATTCCTATGGTGTGTAAACTGCCTAATTTTTCAAATCGTACATATAAAGAACGAGAAG
>NZ_JARPZC010000035.1:0-5673 GCF_031927985.1 Enterococcus dongliensis | reverse complement strand
CAAATTAAAATAACGATGGTTCATAGGGTTATCCAATTAAAACCGGAAGGTTAAAACCCTAACTCTAATATACAAGGCGGTATTCGTAATGGAGACTACAAAGGCAAGAAAGCAAGGGAATTCATTGATGATCGTGCTAAATAAACAATTAGATATAAAAGAGGGGCAAGAATTTTATGTTGTGAAAGATAAAAGCGGCGTGATTGAACTTATCCCTAAAGCAGAAGATATTTACGCCAATGTTGAAGTAGGAGATTTTTTAGATGATGAACTAGATGAATTATCTAAAGGTTATACACCACAAGGGAGTGAGTTAGATGATTGAGCAAGGGCAAATTGTGACGTTATCATTTGATCCCTCTAATGGAGCAGAGATACAGAAATACCGACCAGCTCTTGTCATGAGTCGAGATGAATATAATAAAAGTGGCCATCTGATTATAGTATGCCCTATTACCAGTACAGAAAAAAAGGCTCCGTATCTTATCCCTATAAATAGTGATGTGTTCAAGAAAGAAAGCAAAGTGAATATAAGACAAGTTTATTCACTTGATTATACAAAAGAAGGGAATCGAAACGTAAAAGTATTAGGAAATTTAGACCGAAAGGACTTTTTACAGGTAGCACAAATTTTCCTTCAAAACTTCAATTTCCCTTTTTAAAACACTTTAAGAAGCCTAGTGTTCACTAGATTTTTTATGAAAAATTTTTTTCAGAATAAGGTAGGAATGGGTGCTTTCAGCTACGGTGCGGTTGTCCTTACCTCAGAACAGCAATCCTTCTCTTTGACGATTGATCCATTCAATCCTTAGTGCTTCCGTTCCTTCCAGCTGCAAAGCCGGCACATGGACGAATCGCCATTTTTGTGAGACCACAATGTGTCGGTGCCAGTAGAATTTTCAAATCATGAATAGAACTATAAATATGTAGGAAGATAACTTTTTATGAATGATAATTATGATGCTTATCCGTTGTTATAAAGTGCTGATAATATAGACCAGGATCACCAACGCATCCAACAAATATAAAGAATAGTGGCCATAAATTCAATGAAGAATTATTAAACAGTCGTTTTATGTATAAGTTCAACTTTCTGAAAAATGTTGCTTTTTCGGAAAGTTGAATGGTGAGTATTTTGTTTAGGTATATAATTATCCGATACTGCGTTACTAGACTGACAATGGTTCGTAGTTTCTTTTTATTCCTTTTAAGGATATTTCATTCATTCTTGAAAAGATCTTAGTTACTGTTGATCGCATAAACACATGCAATTTTTCTTAGAAAGTTTTATAAATTGTTCTAACTAGCAGTTTAATTTGCAGCTATGATTTCTGAATGATCAATTTAATTTGATCACTGCCATAAGCTAGTTTGTTGTGAATGAGTTTGATTTAACCAAGTAATTCAAATTCTTTCTGCTGATTTATATATTGCAGAAATCTCAATTATTATTCATCTAAGATTCTCTCTTTAGTTACATAATATAGTTAAGCATCTTTCCAAAAAGATGTGTTTTTTCAGAAAAATTAAATAACGATCCATTTAACAAATGTATCTCTATAACAATAAATAAAGCTTAATTAAATAACGTATACGGCTTGACTTATTGGTATATGCCAATTATAATAGGTTTTGTAGGAGACTTCTCCCCTATTTCAAATTCATTTTAGGATGGTGATAAATATGTTAAAAGAAAAAGCAATTGAAAAAATAGACCAACTTCTTCTAGAGATGCCCTCTTATATCAGTGAATTTGTTGAAATAAAGACTGCTGATGAATACTCTCCGAATACAATTTTAGAATATTTAAAAAATTATCATCAATTCTTCCAATGGCTTGTTGCTAACGATCTTGTTCCAGAATCAAAAATCACTGACATTTCGGCCAATTCATTAGATAAGCTGCCACTAAGAGTTGCTACACAGTATAAGTCTTACCTTTTAAGAAGAAAAAAACAAAATTCTAAACAAATGAATACGGATGGCTCTGTAAAAGAATCTCAATCGACCTTAGCTAAAGTAACCATTCAAAGAAATATCACTGCTTTAAAAGTATTATTTAAATACTTAGCTGAAAGTTCGAACAATTCAATAAATAAGCCCTACCTCACACATAATATCATGCAAGAGATTACCAATGTGACTGATCGCCAGACGTTACAAGCTAGAGCTGATTTATTAGAAGATAAGCTCTTTCTTGGCGAAGAAACTGAAAACTATCTACAATTTATTAGCGAAATTTACCCTACTGAACTTTCAACTCAAGCAATGAAATATTACAAAAGAGATCGTGAACGAGATTTAGCGATCAATGCTTTGATGCTTGCTTCTGGCTTGCGTTTATCAGAAGTCATCAGTATCAATGTTGGAGACATCAATTTCGATCAAAATAGAGTTACAGTCATTCGAAAAGGAAATAAAACAGACTCTGTTCGTATTGCTGCATTTGCTATGGACTATTTAGCAACATACGCAAATATTCGGCAAGCTCGTTATCAACCCGATAAGTATGAAGCAGCTTTCTTCTTATCAATTAGCAAAGGATCTTCTAAACGGATCACGGGATCTGCCATCGAAAAAATGGTCGAAAAATATTCAAAACATTTTAGAGTTCGCGTAACACCCCATAAACTGAGACATACACTAGCCACACGTTTGTATCGACAAACCAATAATCTAGTTTTAACTGCGCAACAACTTGGTCACAGTTCAACAACAACGACAACACTGTACACACATATAGAAAATGATGAGACAACCGATGCTTTGAATTCACTTTAATGATGAGCTCTAAAATTTCTAAATCTAACTAGTTTTATCGTCCATTATTCCATCACTATATTAGATGATTGATAACAAACAAAAAAAGGCACTACCTTAATCAACATGAGCCACTATGAGTGTACTCTATTGTGTGTATTAAGAGATGTAATGGTGAATACTATCTATACAAATGGAAAGGAAACAACTCACAAACGAAATAAATATTCAAAGAATTCCTTCACAGTTTAAAGTATCTAGAGTTGTAAATTCAGTTCAACATCCGCTTGTTGTAAAAGTCGGCCAACATCTTTAAGAGACTTCTCTTTTACCAAAGTAACCATCTCAACTTCGTTGGAAAATATAATTTTTTGTGAAAAAGAATTCTCCAGTAGTTTTCTGATACTCTATAATTAAAAGACTCCTTTCGATAAAACAAGTGTTTGGTAGCCACTTATTAGTTTATCGAAAGGAGTTTATATCTCTAAAGCTAATTCATCCACGCTTAGAAGTACAAAGATGTATTATTATATGTCAAAGAAATTAGAAATCATGATGATTAAAAAACACTTAAATTATTTCTTTTTAAGTAATATATACTTAAACTCTGACATTAAAGTCTTGCAACATCTCCAAAGTTACCTTGTTAAATTTATTTCCGGTCACTAATTCTGAATTTAGGTAAAAATCTTCTTCAGGAAATATGCTCTGCAAAGCTAATATATTAGCTAGTACACATAAACTTAGTTCGGCTCCTGCCACTTCAATCCCATTTAGATCCTTATTCTTTTCAGCTAATTTCCGGATTTCTACTAGTGATTCAGGAGGTAACGTATAATAATTTTTCTTAAAAACTACTTCATTAGGTAATGGAGATAGCTCCTCAATTATTTTTAGCTTCGGTAATTCTTCTGCCTTATTTTTATATTCAATCGGTATATCTTTAGTAAATAAAACAAATTCTCTGGATTCTCTAGCTTTTTCTAAGCGTGTTTTTAGTTTCGGGATAAGTGCCTGAGCTCCTTGAACATAATTTTTATCCGTCATATCTAAAATCCGCCTTTGCATATCTACAATAACTAACATAATTCTTCTCTTATCTTCTTCTGCCTAAGAAAAATGAAACAATCAAAACTAAAATTATCGCACCGATAATCGAAGGAACAAGTGCCATTCCAGCAAGTGATGGTCCCCAATGCCCTAAAAGTGCTTGCCCTAACGCCGAACCCACTAATCCTGCAATAATATTTGCGATCCATCCCATGCTATTTCCTTTACCTGTGATGGCCCCTGCAATGACCCCGATAATGGCTCCCACGATTAATGACCAAATAAATCCCATGATGATTTCCTCCTATCTTTTACTTATTCTACGCGTGGTTCTCGAGCTTCTTCGATTTTTTCTTGTGCTTTATTCGTTCCACGACCAAGCGCACTTTTTGCCTTATCTGTTTGTTTTGCTGCAAAATGTCCAGTGGTTTTAGCTGCACTGGTTACCTTATCTTGAACAGTCTCACTATCTTCTTGGTACTCACCTTTTGACTTAATATCGACAACGTTGACATTTACTTCGATTACCTCAAGATGAGTCATGTGCGCAACCTCACCATGAATGACTTGTTTGATTTGATCGGCAATTTGAGGAATATCTCTTCCGTATTCAATGACTACGTCCATATCTACTGCCACTTGCTTTTTGCCCACTTCCGTTTCAATGCCAGAAGTAACATTATCCGTATTGACTAGTTTTTCCGCAATATTCGAGAAAAAACCGCCATCCACAGTCAACAAGCCATCAATTTGATCTACAGCAGTCCCCACAATTTTTTGAATTACCTTATCATCGTAAGTTAGCTCACCCTTAATGCTAGACTCTTTTACATCTGTAAGTTGCCCATTACTCCCATCGACAGACGTTATTCCAGCTGCTGTCTCATTATTCGTTTTGTTTTCAAAATTATTGACCATTATAAATTCCCTCCTATAAATAATTTTTTATTTCATCACAAAATTTTTCTAATCTTAATTCTTATTTCTGTAATTAAAAAATTCTTGAAATAATCCTGTTCTGTCCACATAAAATCCTAACATTACGCCTAATATCGTTAGAATAACAAGCAATAATGTTTTAAAAAAACCAATAGAAACTAGCAAGATTGCTAAAATCAGTCCTAATCCCCCAAAAACAAGTGGGAGTTTATATTGATAAATGAAATCTTTCATGTGCTCCCTCCTAGTCTACCCTTGAGTGATTTGTAGTTTGTCTATTTTTATTTTCATACTCTTTGTAGGTAATATCCACTTTAACTTTTTCTTTCGTTCCTAAAATCTCTTGCAGTTCATCCTCGATTTCCTCCATTAAAGCTCCTGTTTTTCCAATAATAGAGGAGGTTCGGGTCAATTGTCCGGTGACATATACTTTTAGTTTATTTTTTGTTGCTCGAACTTTTACTTTTGGCTCAGAAACAAAACCTACCTCTTTTAATTTTGAGTGGACAAATCCTTCTATCGCCTTTTTATCCAAAGACAATCGTCCGTTATCTTCTTTGATGACAAAAGTTTTCTTGATTCTCGGGTAAAAAATGAGCACTAAGATAACTATGAGTAGAGCGATAGAAAAAACAATTGCTGTCCAAAATAAAAACTGTTTAATATACATATTTGATAGTATATCTCGTAAAAAAATTACACGTCTCATACCAAAAGGAAATTCCAAATATGGTGACGTAATTATCGCCATCATCAATAGGACGGACAGTAATAACAACGAGAAAATAATTCCAAGCGCCTTGATTCCACGATTCATATTGCACCTCCTTGTATATTAGAGTTAGGATTTTAACCTTCCGGTTTTAATTGGATAACCCTATGAACCATCGTTATTTTAATTTGGTATTAACTCATTCATTTTGA
>NZ_JARPZC010000034.1:0-6217 GCF_031927985.1 Enterococcus dongliensis | reverse complement strand
TTAAACATAGTATCCTAAACTAGAGTACTCTAAGTACTCGAAGTTTAGGATTTTTTAATTACAGTGCTTTAACTATTAAATATATAAGGGTATTATTAATAGTAGTTAAAGTATTTAAAGGTGGTGGAAAGATGAAGGTTCAGAAAGTAATTGTGGAGGAAAAATCATATCCGTTATACATACTGCTAGATAAAGAATTTGAAGTGATAGAACCGGTTAAGCGATTTATAAAGTACTTGGATAATACGGGAAAAGCTCCAAATACCATTAAAACATATTGTTATCATCTCAAGCTGTTTTATGAATTTATGAGCCAAAGTAGAATCGAATTAGGAGATTTACAATTTGAGGATTTAGCAAACTTTGTAGGATGGTTAAGAAATCCAGCAGGGCATTTAAAGGTAATAGATATACAACCAAAGAAGGCTAAAAGAGAGGAAACATCAGTTAATTCCATACTTAACGCTGTAACTAGTTTCTTAGAGTATTTAAATCGCACAGAAAATTTTAAAGCTATAGATATGTCTAAAGAAGCAAGAGGAAGAAACTTTAAGGGGTTTCTTCACCATATTTCTAAAGGTAGATCCTATAAAAAAAATATTTTAAAGCTTAGGGTCAAAAAGAAACTTGTACAAGTATTAGAACATGGACAAGTCAAAGCAATAATTGAGGCATGTCATACCAAAAGAGATAAGTTACTTATTATGCTTATGTATGAAGGGGGACTTCGGATAGGAGAAGCATTATCCCTTCGTATTGAAGATATTTCAACATGGGATAACCAGATTAACATCAGGCCAAGAGATCATAATGAAAATGGAGCTTATATTAAACTTAAAAAAGAAAGAACTATTGATGTAAGTAAGGAATTAATGGCATTATATACCGATTACTTAGTACATGAATATGGGGAAGATTTAGATCATGATTATATATTTATTAATCTTAAAGATTCTTATTTTGGCCACCCTCTAAAATATCAAAGTGTATTAGACTTAATAAGAAGACTAGGAAAACGGACAGGGATTACTTTCACTGCCCATATATTACGTCATACGCATGCCACAGAGCTTATTAGAAGTGGATGGGATGCTGCATATGTACAAAAAAGATTAGGGCATGCCCATGTACAAACAACACTTGATACGTATGTTCATCTTTCTGATCAAGATATGAAGAATGAATATAAAAAGTATCTTCAAGGGAGAGAAACATGACAATGAAATTTCCAAGTGTAGCAACTAATCGAAAGCTTATCGCTAGTACAGAGATTAATAAAAAAATAGCTAATATGACAAGTGTTTTAAAAGGTTATTGGGCAGCAGATAGATGGGATATAAGAATTTGTCCGCATCCTAGTGCAATTGAGTTAAGTAAGAATCCGTCACTAAGAAATCGTTGGGTAAATTTCGATAAGGTGGAAAATGTCTGGTTGAAAACAGAATTAAAATATTTTTATTACCTTCACTTGAATAATGGAGCTTGGAATGCAAAATCCGTTTGGATTAGAAAGGGAACAGTGATAAGCCGGATGATGGGATTTTTAAATTTAAAATATCCTAATATTACATCGATAACCGAAGTGCCTATAAAAAAAGCTTTGACAGAATACCGGACCTACTTAACAGAACAAAAAGTAAAAACTACGACTACTAATTACAAACTTGATGTAAATCAGCAGAAAGTTACTGTACATGCGAATTCCTATTACGTTACTCATCTTAAGCAGTTTATGGAATTCTATGAGGACTTCTATTTTGATGGGGAAGAATGGGAAAAAGATGTTTGGAATCGAAGAAAATTATCATTACCGGAAGATAAGGTAAACCCAACATCCTACGAATATACGATCAACTTTAAGGGTTTTAAGAATAATTATTTTAAAGAAATAGTTAAGCGATATTGTAAACTAATGTTAAACACAGCTAGCTTTTCTCACGTAGTAGATATAGCTTCAAAATTAAAAGAATTTTTTAATTTCATGAACAAAAATTGTGAAGGTATACAAAGGATTCATCAATTAACTAGAAATGAAATTGAGCAATATTTTAATTATATTAATTTAAAAGGTTTAAAACCCAGTACTGTAACTGGACGAATATCTACTTTAGACGTTTTTTTTACTACAATTCAAAGATATGACTGGAAGGATACACCTTCTAAGATCCTTATCTTTCAAGAAGATTACCCTAAAGTGCCGAAGGCACTACCACGTTATATTGATGAACATATACTTGAACAATTAAATGGGAAATTAGATAAATTGGAACCTTATATTGCTACAATGGTTATGGTACTTCAAGAATGCGGGATGCGTATCAGTGAACTTTGTACATTGAAAAAAGGGAGCGTCATAACCGATAAAGAAGGGGATTGCTTTTTAAAGTATTATCAGTGGAAAATGAAGAAAGAGCATATCATTCCTATTTCTAAAGAAATTGCTGCATTGATATTAGTTCAAGAGCAAAGGGTGGCTGATGAACTCGATGATGGATGTGTATATGTGTTTCCCCGAAAAGATTGCTCACCATTGAAACAAGATACCTTTAGGGTTAAATTAAATGAACTAGCTTATGAAGAAAAGATAACGGACAGCAACGGAGAAATTTTTCGTTTTCATGCTCATGCCTTTCGGCATACAGTTGGCACTAGAATGATAAATAACGGAGTGCCACAACATATTGTCCAGAAGTTCTTGGGTCACGAATCACCGGAAATGACGGCAAGATATGCACATATTTTTGATGAAACCCTAAAGAAGGAATTTACGAAATTTAAGGAAACCTTAGTAACGAATAACGGTAGCATTCTGGATTTAAGTGAGGAAAATACTGAAGCTGACAATACAGATCTTCAATGGTTTAAAAAGAATATCAATGCACAGGCACTTCCTAATGGCTATTGTCGGTTACCAGTAATTGCAGGACCATGTCCTCACGCAAATGCATGTTTAGATTGTACGAATTTCTGTACAAGTAAACAATTTCTTACTGAACATGAAGAGCACTTAGAGCGAACTAAAGAAATACTAAATAGGGCTAAACAAAACCAATGGCAGCGTCAGGTTGAAACCAATGAACGTGTTAAAAATAGATTAGAACAGATTATTCATTCGTTAAAGGAGACGAATTAAAATGATTAGAAAAGGTAACACAACTGCCATAGTTCAGCTAGCTAAAGACAAGTCGGAGAAAACAAGAATTAGGGTTGAAAAGACAATTTCAGAGATGGCATTGAAAGAAGAGAAGATTAATTTTAATTCCGTTGCACAAAAAGCAAATGTTTCAAAGTCATGGCTTTACAAACAAAAAGATATTAGAACTAGAGTGGAGACATTAAGAGGGATGCAGATAAGTGAGTTAACCCCCCGTAAACCTAGTAAAAGCCCTCGTTCAGAGGACGTATTAATAAAAACCTTAAAAAGCCGTATAAAGGCGTTAGAAGAAGAGAATGAACGGTTAAAGGATCAAGTTCAAAAATTACATGGCAAGCTGTTTTAGCAGATTTGTGTTTCTTGGAATTTATTGGGCACTTTGAATTGGCTACCTAAAATGAAATCGCTAAAACCTTCAATAACTTCAATAGCCCATTTCCCTAAATGTGTTAAGGGGAAATGGGCTTTCTTCTAGTATTGTTGGCATGATCGCAGAAGTGTTTTATGCTCTTAAATAATACTTTTTAATATATTGCAAATACTCATTAGCACTTTTCTGTATCTCTTCGCCCTTCATATCCGAATTAGCACCGTAAAGTACAAACTCTGGTACATATTCAGCATGAATCTATGCACATAAAGATTTGAATGGTGTTAACATCTGGGTTAATGTATGCTTGTTTTTACCCATACTTGTAAATTCACCTTTTTTTACGCCAGCTGATATAGCTAATCCTAATTTTCGATTATAAAATATTCTTTTACCCTTTGATCCGTAAGCCCATCCATATATAATCACTTCATCGATCCATTTTTTTAATAATGAAGGAGAACTATACCAATATAATGGAAATTGAAAAATAATATTATCATGATTTTCAACTAATTCCTGCTCTCTTTTTACATTTATAATAAAATCAGGATACTCTCTATAAAGATCATGAATGGTAATTTCGTTTGAATAAGACGCTGCTTTTTCTACCCAAACTTTATTGATTCGAGAATTTGGCATATCTGGGTGAGAAACGATCACCAATGTTTTCATTGTTTCATCCTTAACATACTCAACTTTCGCACCAATAAAACAGTGTACGAAAGTTGAGTTACTTAAAAGTATTCTATTCTAAGAAATTCAAATTTGCGTGATTCCTAAGCTATTTATTTACAGCTTAAACTATAGAAGATGAACTAAACAATAACTAATCTTTACATAACTAAGTTATTACCCACGCTTTTTTAAACCTAATCCAGCTATTAAGGCAATGAGTATTGCCCCTGTAGCTGCAAGGAACGCATCTGAGTAGGACATAGCGTCCAATATATATAATGGATTTATCGGCTCAGTAGCATCACGTCGAGCGGATAATAATGCTCCAATCATACCTGCTCCAGTTCCTGCTCCAAGGTACAAAGCACCTTGGAAAATCCCCATTCCGACACCAACCTTGTCTGCATCGAGTGCACTTACTGCGGCGTTATTTGCGGGAGAATTCGTGAATGCAAAAGCAATCCCTACTCCGAGGACCCCCACGGAAACTAACAGAGGTGAAGCACCAGATGCATAGGTGGACAAGAATAAGGTAGACAGCCCCATCAGAGTCATCCCAGTAATTATCAGACGTTTATCCCCAAATCGATCAGAAAGACGGCCAACGAAGGGAGATAAGATTGCAACAGCCACACCACCTGGCAACAATATCATTCCAGCCTGTCCAGAAGAGAGTCCATTCACCTCAATGACTAGTAATGGGACGAACACAAGAACAGCGAAATAAGCAAACATCGAAAAAAATGCAATTATGACCGTATTGACATAATCCTTGTTATTGAACAGGACAGGTGGTACAAATGGATTTTCTGCGGTAACAATTCTCCAAATAAATCCCACCAAAGCTACAACAGAACCAATTAGGCTAGTTAACGATGAGAACGAAGAAAAACCAGAAGTTTCTCCTTGAGTGATGCCAAAAAGGAGTAATCCTACTGTGAGGCCGAGGAATAAACCACCAATGAAATCAAAGTTCTTATTGCTTCCTACGGATTCTGCCGGTTTAATTGTCGGTAACGCGTAGTAGGCACCAATAACAATCATAATGGCTAACAAAAATGTGAACCAAAACAAGGCATTCCACCCTAAATATTGACCAACTACTCCACCAAATATTGGACCAGCAGCAGTTCCAACACCAATACTTCCTGCGATAATTCCCAAAGCTCCCCCACGTTTTCCTTGTGGGAAAACCTTCGAAATTGCAATGACTGATAGAACTGGAATTGCGGACATCCCAGCACCCTGAACCATTCTTCCCAAAACCAACAATGGGAGGTTCGGGGCAATTGCACATAAAAGACTACCACTTGCCAGAATCATAATGGCAAAGATATATAGCTTTCGTAACTCAAAAAAGTCTGAGATTCGACCATAAATCGGAACTCCAATCGCAAGAACAAGTGCAATACCACTAACTATCCAACTCACTTGAGATTTCGAAGCTTCTAAATCTTTGCTTATTAGTGGAAGTACGGGATTGACTGAATCAGCCGTAATTGAACCTACAAGTACAGATAGGGAGAGTACCATCATTAAAAGCCTAGTAGAACCCCTTTTTTCAGATTGAATCATTTCTTTAGATTTACTATCCTTTTTCATTTTATTTCCTCCTAAAATATATTGTGATTTTAGGAGGCTAAATCCACTGCTTTCACCATAAACCTCACCTCATATCTATTTATATTGTAAAACCAAATCAACGAACTCACCATATTTCTACAGCATGATTAAAGATTCGGTTCTCCAAACTAACTGAACTGATCAAACAAAAAAAAGGCACCAGTTTAACAACCGGTGCCTAATCATTCGTATGCATTTTTACAAATGCAATAGATTCATAAATTTTTGCCCATTATATAAAAGGAGGCAAAAAGTTTTCCGGTAGTGTTTCCATTTTTTGTTTTTGTGAAAAAGGACATACTGATCCCGTTGTACCTAAATCCCCTGAAACTTTTACATGCTTTCTAAACTCGACATTAATGAAATCAATTCCCATTACTTTTTGCCTCCTT
>NZ_JARPZC010000033.1:0-6398 GCF_031927985.1 Enterococcus dongliensis | reverse complement strand
AGTTTGAAGATTTAGAAACAGAGAAAATGTCTTAGCAGTCTCTACTAAAATATGTCCAAGATATTGACTCAAATCCAATCCAGTTATAGATGGTTTTGTAGGCAATTCTAACTACATGAGCCACTTGTTCAATTGATCATTTTTGGATCTTGATTTTTTCTTCAATCAATCGCTTTAGGTTAGTCGTTAAGATGGTTTTACGACCACGATGACTAAGTTTAACTTCATGGTCAGTTTGAGCCTTAACTGCGTGATACTCACCAGCTAAGCGATGAACCTCATTAAAGATAGTGGTTTTACTAAAGCCTAAATAATCGGCAATATATTTAAGTGAGTGCTTTTCATGATGAAGTGTTTCGATGACAACGCGGTCTTCAAATGATAAAATAGTGGTGCCCATAAAGGTCCTTCTTTCTAGTGGAATGTTGTGGTGACACCATTAAAGACCTTTATGGGTTTTTCTGTCCACTAATATGTTCAACTTAAGCTTTACAATCTACCAATTATAAAGCTTGCAAAAATTAAATTAACGATCATACTCCAAGGGTGGATAAGGAGCTAGAGTATCTTTAACACCTTCCCGATGATTATAGATACTTAGGGAAACCTTTTTATCCTGCCAAGACATATTATAAATATATTGATAGGTATGGTGTTGGTGGTGAATTGAAACATCTTCCTCCCATTGCCCCATATTGACCCAATTAAAAACGATTTTCTGACTTTTAATGCTATTTGTTGGAATCTTTTGGGCAACCATGTACGTTCGAACGGCTCCAGTAAAATAAGTGCGATGTTGCAATAAATGGCTAGCCAAACTATTAAAAAGAATCCTAATAATAAAGCTATTACGTACCCAATTTTTTTTAGCATAACTAATCCACACCTCTTTTCCATTTTGTTGTTAGTTTATAAATATAACTTGGCTTGTAAGTCCCTGAAAAAACATTTGTCATTGAGAATGGGAACACCCACATAAGACCGCCTTTCATTCCTTTCTGACTTGTCCCCCACCAATAAGCTAAGTAAACATATTTAGAACAGTAACTAGGATTCTTGTGGTAAAAGTTAGTAGTTGTCAAATAATTTATTTTATTACTTATATCCGAATCATTCCTTTGAGGAGGTGCAACATGAAAAAATATTTAATTATCTATAATGGCAGTGCCGGTAAAAGCGACAACGAAGCGATTGCCAAAAAGGCTCAATCCTTATTGGAAAGCAATGGCAAGTCGGTGACCCTTAGTCAAACCAAGTCACGTGATGATGCAGTCGAACAGGCTCAAAAATCACCCGAAAACTATGACTGCCTGATTACGATTGGTGGTGATGGATCAATCAATACCGCCTGTGAGGGCTTCTTGAAGGCTGGCCAATCAATCCCGCTGGGAATCATCCCTGGCGGCACGATCAACAATTTTGCCAGAGCCCTTCACATCCCCCTGAACACCGATCAAGCCATTAACAATCTGTTAGATGGCTCACCAGCAGAGGTCGACCTCGGGGCTGTGGGGAAAACACCAATGGTCAGCAGCCTCACCCTGGGGAGATTGGCAGATATCGCTCGAAACGTCAAGGACGATGAAAAGAAGCGCTTTGGCAAAATGATTTATTTGGTCAAAGGCTTCAAAGAGCTGTTCACCAATCGTTCTTACAAATTAAAAATCACAGCCAATGATCGCTCCGAAGTCTTGCGGGCTCAGATTCTACTGATCACGACGACCAATTCGGTTGGTGGTTTCATCGCCTTTAATCCGGATGCGTCTTACGACGATGATTATCTCCATGTCTTCTTGCTGAAGAGCTTCACTCCCATGAAACTACTCACCTACTTGAGTTATTTCATCACCGGCAATCTCAAAAATGCCCAGGGGGTTCGCTATTTTAAAACCAAAACCGTTAAAATAGATAACCTGTCAAAACGCGACATTCAGGCCAGAATCGATGGGGATCCGGCGATATCTCTGCCAATTACCGTGACCACCAAGAGTGACTTTTTACAGGTAATTGTGCCAAGAGTGGAACGCGAGGGATCTTGATCCTAAAAAATTAAAACAAAATAACAACGGTACGCAAAAGAAGCCGGCAGATAACGAACAAAACGTTATCTCCGACTTCTTTACTTTTCAGTCAATCTATTATTCTTGAGGATCAAGTGCAACCAAGCCACCGGCAAGATTACCCATGTTAGGCTTGTCAGTCTTAACGATCAACTGCTCGTTAACAAAGGCCATCTGACCAATGTGGCTCATTTCATGGCCGTTCAAAATAAAAAGGGCACATAAAAGATTCAAGGTAAATACTAGTGATTGATTCATACCTGTCAGCCCATAGATTAGGAGACGAACCATTGGCAAATTTGAAAATAAAAAAGAGAATTTCATTAATTGGTTTTGGAATCTCAGTGGTGATTTTGTGTATGCTTATGTATTACTTGTAGGTTCTGTTGCAAAGTTTCAATACTGAGTACAAAAGTCCCATTCTGATACTTTGACTATGCTGGTATACCCATCAAAACTTTAATTTCAGTAGATACCGAAAAGCCGAAGAGCGTTCCATTTCTTCGGTTCTTTTTGTATATGCCTCTCAATGCTTCTATGCCCTTAATCGTAGTTGATGCAGTACGAAGACTTTGATAAAGTTTATTTCGACGTTTAACAGGTCTATGATCTTGCTCAATTAAGTTATTGAGATACTTGACTGTCCGGTGCTCAGTTTCGCTGTATAGCCCCTGCTTTTGTAACTTCCTAAAAGCACTAGCAATTGATGGTGCTTTATCTGTCACGATAACTTTCGGTTCCCCAAACTGCTTGTATAGTCGTTTAAAGAAAGCATAAGCAGACTGAGTATTTCTCTTTCGTCTTAGCCAAATATCCAGTGTCATGCCTTCTGAGTCGATTGCACGATAGAGATAATGCCACTTCCCTTTAATTTTAATATAAGTTTCGTCCATTTTCCACGAATAAAAGGACTGTCTATTTTTCTTTTTCCAGATTTGATAGATCAGCTTACCATATTCTTGAACCCAACGGTAAATTGTTGTGTGAGAAACGTTAATGCCACGATCATATAAGATTTCTTGAACTTCACGATAGCTAAGGTTATAACGAAGATAGTAGCCCACGGCTACAATAATCACATCCTGCTGAAATTGCTTTCCTTTAAAATGATTCATCGTCATTCCTCCTGCTATCTTTTTCTATTATTCTACCTTATTTGATAGTAGATTTAAAAATTTGCAACAGAACCCAAAAAGGCGTATCATTTAAAAAAAATTTTAAAGTACGTTAAGATAAATATAGAAAGTGAGGAGAAATAAATGACAGAACCTGTTTTAAGAGATCCGAGAAAATTATTTTATAATGATCGTTTTGAAAAACAAGATCAAGATACTCCTGCTCTCCAAACAAACATGACACCACGACCAGATTGCGGCGAAGAAAGTTACGTTGGAAGTAAAAAAATGGAGAATCGCAGAGTATTGATTACCGGAGCAGACTCAGGAATTGGACGCGCAGCCGCCATCGCATTTGCTCGTGAAGGTGCAGATGTGGCTTTCCAATACTTCCCAGGTGAAGAAAAAGATGCAAAGGAAGTTGCTGAACTGATAGAAGCAGCTGGAAGAAAAGCCGTATTACTTCCCTATGATTTGAGGGATGAACAGGCACCAAAAGAAATCGTTGCAAAAGCAGTCGCAGAATTAAATGGATTAGATACATTAGTTCTTAACTCAGCACAACAAATTTCCCAAGAATCGATTGAAACTTTACCTATTCAACAAGTAAAAGATACATTTACCATAAATATTATTTCGATGTTTGCGATTGTCCAAGAAGCAGTCAGTCATCTGCCTGCCGGTAGTAGTATTATTACGACGACTTCGGTACAAGCATTTAATCCTAGTGATAATTTAATGGATTATGCAGCTACAAAAGCAGCTATTGCAAACTTTACGGTTAGCTTAGCCACCCAATTAGCTAAAAAAGGTATCCGTGTCAATGGAGTAGCACCAGGGCCAATCTGGACACCGCTTCAGTTGGATCAAGGACAGCCTGAAGAAAAATTACCAGATTTTGGACAACAATCATTATTAGAAAGAGCTGGACAACCAGTTGAACTGGCACCAGTATATGTCTTCTTAGCTTCAAATGATGCAAGCTATGTTACTGCTCAAATTTATGGTGTAACGGGTGGCGAGCCGATCAATCTTTAACACCAGTATTTAATAATGGTTTTATTAAGAGAAAGCTAATTCTCTTTGTTGATAGTTACTAGACTGATTCAAAAGTATACGAACAACAGACTAATAATCAGAGTACTTCGAATCAGTTGCAATATATTGAAGGAGGTGTGTCATGAATCGTGGATTAAAAGCAGTTGGGATTATTGTTTCAGTGATATTGATATCGGTGTTCTTGATAGTCCTTGCAATCAGTTCTCCATATTTAAGTTTACCATTTGGAATGAAACGTACAGAATTCTTGCTAGGCTCACTGTCAAATTATTATTTCCGACAATATCTATTTTGGGTCGCGTTAGTGCTTATTGCTATCTTGTTAATTTTTATCTTATTCCTCATCTTCTATCCGAAGGCAAAACAAACTTTTGTACTCAAAGAAGACAAAGGTCAATTGACGTTAGATAAAAAAGCAATTGAAGGGTTTGTTCGTTCAAAACTAAATGGTGTGGGCTTCGTCTCATCACCAAATGTTAAAGTAAGAGCGACAAAAAATAAAATTAAGGTAAAAGTTAAAGGTCAATTAACACGAACTTCTTCTATTATTGGAAAAACAGGAACTTTAATGGAAGAAATTCAACGAGAATTACAAGATATTTTAGGTAGCCAAGAAAAAGTTAAAGTTGATATCACATTTGCAAAATATGATGATGAGCATGATAAAAATGAAGCAAATCGCTCACGAGTAGAATAAGAGGGAGTTCCATGAAAAAAATATATGAACAATATAAACTCCCGATTATTTTCGGGGGACTAGGTTTGATACTTGCTATCTTGTTTGTTTCTATTGGCTTCTTTAAAACTTTGTTAATTATCATTTTAACTGGTTTAGGAGTGGCTCTTGGGTTCTATCTTGAACAAACGGGCTTGTTAAATGAATTTTTTAATCAGCGAGAAAACAAATAAATTATTTTTACTTACTAAAAAATGAATTAGAATTTTAAACAAGACGGAGGAATTTATAATGGCTAATAATTTTGAAAACAATAATTTGAATCAAACTCCAGGTGTTGCTGGACAAACAAGAGCGCAACACGCAGCTAATCCCAATTTTAAAGATACTACAAAAAATGATGGTGCAGATAATGTCAAAGGTGAATTGACTTATGACGACAAAGTTATTCAAAAAATCGTGGGTAAAGCGGTTGAACAAATCGATGGCTTGCTAACTGTTGATGGCGGATTTTTCTCTAATATCGCTGAAAAATTAGTCAATACCGATAACGTAACTGCGGGCATCGAAACAGAAGTCGGCAAAAAACAAGTTGCTGTGGATATGGATGTTGTGATTGAGTATGGACGTGATATTCCAGCGATCTATAATCAAATTAAAAAAGTTATCACAGATGAAGTTGCACATATGACACATCTCGAAGTTATCGAAGTGAATGTAAATGTTGTCGATATCAAGTCAAGAGATGACTATGAAGATGAGAGTGAAACGGTTCAAGATAAAGTAACTGGAGCCGCAAAAACAACAGGTCAATTTGTTTCTAAGCAAACAGATAAAGCTAAAAATGCGGTAAGCCGAGGCACGAACAAAGCACAAGCAAAAATAGAAGAAAATCGTGAACCTCGAGTACAATAAAAAATAAGATAGAGGAGGAATTATCATGGGTTTAATTTGGTCATTAATCGTAGGCGCTATTATTGGTGTGATTGCAGGAGCGATCACTGGAAGAGGTAACAGCATGGGCTGGATTGCTAATATCATTGCTGGTTTAGTCGGTTCTGCTTTAGGTCAAGCGTTATTAGGTAGTTGGGGACCATCGCTAGCAGGTATGGCTTTAGTTCCTTCAATTATTGGAGCTGTTATTTTAGTCTTAATTGTTTCACTTATTTTAGGCAGATCAAAAGCATAATTATTGATTTTTAGAAGAATAATAGCAAACAATCACTAAAATATTTATGTTGAAATGATTAAAATTGGTCAATGTAGACTTGCTTTAAATTTCAAAAGTATGATACCCGCGTGTTCTTATAAGAAGAGCACGCGGGTATTATTGGTTCTGTTGCAAAGTTTTAAATCTACTATCAGATAAGGTAGAATAATAGAAAAAGATAGCAGGAGGAATGACGATGAGTCATTTTAAAGGAAAGCAATTTCAGCAGGATGTGATTATTGTAGCCGTGGGCTACTATCTTCGTTATAACCTTAGCT
>NZ_JARPZC010000032.1:0-7532 GCF_031927985.1 Enterococcus dongliensis | reverse complement strand
AGAGCCAGGGAAAGGCTTTTGGACTTATTGGTTCCATTGTTGCAATGGGTGAAGCTCTAGGTCCATCTATCGGTGGAATGATAGCTGAATATATTCATTGGTCTTATCTATTGATATTACCTTTAGGAACTTTAATATCAGTTCCTTTTCTTATCAAAATGCTTGATCATGAACCGATTAAAAAGGGAAGTTTTGATTTTATAGGATTAGTATTAATGTCGTTAAGCATAGTAACTTTTATGGTGTTTACCACATCATATAAATTATATTTCTTAGGAATAAGTTTCGTTATTTTCATTATTTTTATTAAGCACATAAAAAAAGTGGATGAGCCGTTTATTGAGCCTAAATTAGGTGAAAACCGATCTTTTATGGTTGGTATTGTTTGTGGAGGTCTTTTTTTTGGAACGGTGGCAGGATTTATTTCAATGGTTCCTTATATGATGAGAGATTTATATCAGTTAAGTACACTTGCCATTGGTAACGGGATTATCTTTCCAGGAGCTGTTAGTGTCATTATTTTTGGTTACTTTGGTGGAATACTAGTAGATAAAAAAGGACCAATATTCGTGTTAACTATAGGAGCTATGTTGTTATCAATTAGTTTTCTATTGGCTGCACTGTTTGTTGAAACGACACCTTTTTTAATTACTATATTAATTATTTTTATATTTGGAGGTCTGTCCTTTACAAAAACGGTTATATCTACAATTGTTTCAAGTAGTTTAACTACAAAAGAAAGTGGTTCAGGAATGAGTTTACTTAATTTTACAAGTTTCTTATCTGAAGGACTAGGAATCGCAGTTGTAGGAGGATTACTGTCTGTAGACATACTAAATAAAAAAATTATTCCTATAAATGTTTCTTCTCAATCATATTTATATAGCAATATGTTACTTATTTTTTCTATAATAATTATTTTTAGTTGGTTAATTACTATCAAAGTGTACTCTGAGCCAAAAATAAAATAGTTATTTAACCTCTTAGTTACCATAATCTCTTTTAAACGAAGTAGCCCCTGGATCAACCATTCCAGGGGCTTTCTTTGTGAATCGCAATTGGTCTACCTCTTTTCAACCCGAAAAAGATTGATGTAACAGCCGTCTTTTTCTTAAAAACTTTGTGAAAGTTCCCTTTCAATTCTGAATGAACTTGTTATTTTATTCGGAATTTTTAGCCAATTAATGATCTTCTATTTCTTCATTTTTACGATCGGGCTGCGAAAATATTTCTAGAAGTGTATGGATCAAAAACAGTCCGATTTGGTGTGTTAGGGTCGTTCGCTTTATTTGAAAGGGTGGATCTAATTGATCCTGAATAACTTGCCTTATCCAACTCGTAAAGTAAAAACCCGTTTAGGAAGCTGGCTTGCCACAAAATACAAAACTAGGTAAAAAAATTACTAGCAATAAAAGAAACTAGTTCAACAAGATTTTAACATGAGCAAAGCGAATTTTAACCAACACGCTTGACGAAAAAAGAGTACACGTCACGCAAGTGATCTGTCCTCTTTTTTAGCACGATAGACACCAAAAAATTTTGGTGAGTGTAAGTGCGCCCTTAGCACAACGTAGAAAAAATTCGCTAGATTTTTTTACTGCGTATAAGTGCGCCCTTAGTAAAAATCGCTAAGGGAATAGTTGTCAGATTAACTTTGTAGAAATGAACCCCTTAGTTTTAAGGGCGCACTTATACCCCTAAATTTTATTTAGTGGTAATTGTGCTATAAAACTTAATTTACATTTCGTTTTATCGTCAAGCGTGTTTGTTAAAACTCACGCTGTTCGTGTGATGTTATCGGCATATTTTTTTATCGTTCGTAAATAGTCGTGATAGGCTTCTAATTCTTCTAAAGATAATTCAAATAAATTAATTTGGTTCATGTTTGATAATTGTTTTAATAAATTTACTTGTAGGTTTGTCGAATCACTTTTATCGAGTTCATTATTTAAAACATAGTTCAACATTTTTGAGTGAATCGCTGATTGAAATTCATTGATTATCTCAATTTCAAATGTTTTTCTGTAATCTAAGGTCATGTTGTTTGCTCCTTTCTGGTTTCGCTTTGCTCAACTAAACATTTACTTTTAATTAAACAGACTTCGCTAGTTTAATCAAAAGTAAACGTGCGGGTAAAAAACAATTTTCTCAAAAAACGTCATAAAATTCGTTTTAAGGCGTTTTTCATATTAAACGTCTATTTATTCAAATGTAAGATTAAAACGCCTTAGAAACGATTTTAAGTGGGTTTAAAGTGGGTTTAAATTGATTTTAAATGAACTGTTTTGTTTGGAATTAAAAAACAATTATTCATGTAGGTTTTTAATTCAAGGGTCGTTAGGGCTTGCCCTGACCGCCTGTAAGGCGTTTGATTGCCAGATAGGCGTATTTATCTAGTCAAACAATTAAAACAGCGTATACGAGCAATTAGAGCCAATCAAGAAAATCCCTAAAAGAGGGTTTGCTCTTTTCTTTTCGCAAGTGAACGAAGTGAACGCTGCAAGTACAATGTGAGCGTGTTTTTCGCTCACTCCTTTTTGCATTTATTACTGTACGATTTTGATCTTTTAGATTTTTTAACCGAAGTGAACGAGAGGGCGAAGCCTTTTTAATTTATCTTATATATTTTAAATCTTTTAAATCTTTTAAACCTTTTGCGTGCCGAAAAAGGCAGTTTTAGCAAGGGTTTGCGAGATTAAACAGAGAGAAAAAACTGTGTATACAGAGAGAAAAAACTGTGTATACAGAGAGAAAAAACTGTGTATACAGAGAGAAAAAACTGTGTATACAGAGAGAAGTTGCATTTATTTTTCTCTATATAGTGCTATAATAAGAGCATAGAGAAAATACCACTGTAAAATGTCTTTCTCTATGCCTAACCAAAACACGCAAAGGAGCGTATTTTCTATGGCCAGTATACCAGAAACGAATCATGTAAAAAAGCAGGTGATGTACATGGATGAACTGACAAAACGAAAAGTCGTGGAACACAATGACTTGATTACGAGCGTAGCAAAAATGGATAAGACCCCTCTAAAGATTTTTGAATTGGCGGTATCGTGCATTGATACGGACAATCCACCGAAAGACCATACGATTTACTTATCCAAAAAAGAATTGTTTGCTTTCTTTGATGTGTCCGACAACGACAAGCATAGTCGCTTTAAACAAGCCATTGAAAAAATGCAGAAACAAGCTTATTTTGAAGTGCGAGAGCAGACTGGAAAAGGATTTGAATTTGAAAGTATTGTGCCAATCCCTTATATCAAGTGGAATGATTATGATGATGAAGTCACGATCCGCTTTGACCAAGCGATTATGCCTTATTTGATTGACTTGAAGCAAAATTTTACCCAATATGCTATTAGTGACATTATGGAGTTAAACAGCAAGTACAGCATTGTGTTGTATAAGTGGTTATCCATGCACTATAACCAATACGAGCATTATAGTTCTAAGGGTGGGCGCAGAGAGGAGCAAGTCGAAGCCTACCGCCATCCGTCTATTTCGATGCAAGAATTACGAGCTATGACAAATACAGTCGATGAATATAAAAATATGACAGATTTTACAAAATGGATATTAAATGCACCTCTTAAAGAAATTAATCAATACACCCATTTGAATGTAGCCTATGACAAAATCAAAAAAGGACGTTCGATTGATTCGATTGTCTTTCATATCACGAAAAAATGGCAAGCAGACGATACCAGTTACAAGTTAGATGATCCATTGTACCAAGAAGAGCAGGCAAAAAAAGAACAAACCGAACAAGCTTTGTATGCGGAAGCTATGCAAAGCAACTACACACGCTTGTTGCTAGATTCCATGCTGTTAAGTCCGTATGAAATGACCGACCTTGCACTCATGTCAGGCTTACAAAAGAACGTCTATCCACGCTATGATGAACTGAAAGCCTTACGAGGACTTGAGGGCGTGAAAACGCATTTGTCGTATGTACGTGAGAAGCAAGCACCGTATTCAAAAGGAAATATGGCGAAGTATTTGAAAAAAGCGATTGAACAATACTTGCCAACTGTAAAATTACAAGACCTTGAACAACCAGAACGTGCAAATGTTCGAGGTAAAGGAGCAAGCCATGAGTGAGAATTTAAAAACAATCAAAGAGCTTGCGGATGAGTTAGGTGTTAGCAAGAATAAAATTCATTATCAAGTTTCTAAAATATCAAGCGAATATGTAGTTAGAAATAACGGAATGAAGTTATTAACTGCTATAGCAGTTAAACAGATAAAAGAAAATCTCGGTGTTGAATTAAACAGTCGTTCAAACAGCGAATTAGATACCGATAAACACCAAGAAAAAACTAATATAACAACGAATATGAATATTGAAGGTGTTGAATTAAATAGTTCATTAAATGATTATTTAAACAGTCTTAAACACCAAATTGAATACCTTGAATCTCAAAATATAAATAAAGATGAACAAATAAAAAGCTTGGTGGAATCGCAAAAGCAAACTCAAAAGCTCTTAGACCAACAGCAACGTCTAGCCTTGCAAGATAAAAAATTGCTAGAAGAATACAAGTCGGAGAATGATAGTTTAAAAGCTCTTAAAATGCCCTCAAAGGATATAAAAAAGGAGAAGGTAGATAATCAACCTCAAGAGGAAATAGAAAATCTTAGAAATGAGCACACCATCTTTCAGGAACAATTAAAGGAGAAAGTAATGATAGAGAAAAAAGAAGCATCAAAAAAATGGTGGCAATTATGGAAATGAGACTCAATAAATGATTGGATCCGCGTCTTCGTTTACTTGTTTCATATAACTTCTCAAATTTTGTCTAAAATTAGAATAAGCAACTGCTTCCATTTTTATCACCCCAATTATCTTTAAAAGTTGTACTATTTATTGTACAACTTTTAAAGATAATTTTTTGACTTAACATAAATCACGTTATAATTAACTAAAAAAATTGTTTTTTTAATTTTTATAATTTATACTAACTTAAGATAAATAAATCAAATAAAAATAAGTGAGTGATCTTCATATGCTTCGGAGTATTTCTAAATAGCACATTTTAATATAGCTGAAAAACAAAGGCTTATTTGGTGTGCTCTTAAAGAAATACTCTCGAACTATAATTAGAAGGTCGTGAACAATAGACTTCTATGGTATTTGCGATGAGTATTTTTGCGAACATAAATCCATAGAAGTCTTTTTTTGATGAAAAAAATTATTAATGTAGGAATTGTCGCTCATGTAGACGCTGGAAAAACATCTTTAACAGAAAGTTTGTATAGTAGAACCCATGAAAATTATAAGCAAGGAAGTATTAAGAAGGGTGATACTATTACTGATACCCTTGATTTAGAGAAAGAAAGAGGCATTACAATAAAAACAGCTTCTGTTTCTTTAGAGTGGTGTCAAACAAAAATAAATTTGGTTGATATGCCTGGACATATTGAATTTTATGGTGAAGTAGTGAGGTCACTAAACGTTATTGATATAGCTGTTTTAGTCGTTTCAAGTTTAGGAGAACTCCCAACTCAAACAAGAAGGATTTTTGATACATTACAAGAAGCCAAGATACCGACTATCTTTTTCTTAAATAAAATAGATATAGAAACAGCAAGACCAGAATATCTGATTTCTGAAATCAAGAATAAATTGACGAGTCATCTTGTTCTAGTAGAATCCTTGTTTAGTCAAGAAAGTAGAGATACTTTAATCGAAAACAGTCCTTATCTACTTGAAAAGTTTATGAATGATGTATTAATAAGTGAAATAGAGCTAAAAAATGAGTTGAACCAACGAACTTTAATGAATGAAAGTTATCCTTTAATTTTAGGTTCGGCTGTGACAGGAGAAGGGATAGATACTTTATTAAATTTATTAGGTAGCTTTGATTTAGTTGATAAAAGTAAGGATAATTTATCTGCATATTTATATAAAATTACTTTTATGAATGGTCAAAAACAAGCTTATTTTAGATTACTATCCGGTGAAATAAGTAAGAACCAAACTTATTTGTTAAATAATCAAGAAGAAAAGAAGCTACCACGTTTTTTAGTATTACAAGACAACCAATTTGTAGAAGCAAATAGTATTCAAACAGGAGATATTTTTATGTTTCCAAAATGTAAAGAATTAAAGATTCAAGATTTCTTAGGAGAACCTTTAACTAATGAGCTATCTTTACCTAGCCCAAGTTTAAAAATCACTTTCCAAGTTGGGGAAGAAGAGAGAATGACGTTACTAGACTTATTAACTGAATTATCAGAAGAAGATCCATTACTTGATTTCTCAATTGATAAAGAAACTTCAGAAATCTCAATGAAAATTTTTGGTCGAGTTCAACGAGAATACTTAGAAGAAACTATACGCAGACGTTACTCTTTTAAGACGCTTAAATTATCATTACCAACAATTGTTTATAAAGAAATTATAGAAGAAATAGGAATAGGCACAATTGATGTAGATGAATCACTTAATCCCTATTGGGCAACGATGACCTTGAAAGTTGAACCGAGTAACCTATCAGGCATTCAATTTGATAGTTTAGTGACAACAGGTTATCTGAAACAGTCATTTCAAAATGCTATTAAAGATAGTGTGTTTAGTTCAACTAAAACAGGTCTTTATGATTTTGAATTAACCAATGTAAAAGTAACGTTGACAGATGCTGAATTTTTTAGTCCAGTCAGTACACCATCTGAATTTAGAAAGTTAACACCATATGCATTGTATAAAGCATTGTTAAATTCTAAAACAGTCATTGTAGAACCAGTAGTAGAGATAGATGTATCTGCAAATAAAGATTATTTAGGGAAGGCTATTAGTGAACTCGGAAAATTAGAGGGAAATGTCTTAAATGTATCAGAGGTAGAAGATGAATTTAATTTAATTGCAAAGTTACCTCAATCTTTATTTTTAATATTTGAAGAAAAGAGTAATGAACTATTTAATGGACAAGCCTATATAAAAAATAAAATTGTATCTTATCAAGAAGTGGTAGATAAAAGTTTATATCAACAAGGAAAAGTTGATAGGATAAAATCTTTATTAATTAAAGGGAAAGAGTGAAGAAATGAATTCTAATTCGTCAAACCATAAATCACAATACAACAAATTATTACTTTGGCTTTGCTTTTTATCTTTCTTTAGTGTACTAAATGAAATGGTTCTAAATGTATCTTTTCCTGATGTAGCGAATTACTTTGGAAAAGCTCCTGCAAGTATAAATTGGATTAATACATCGTTCATGTTAAGTTTTTCTGTAGGAACAGCCATATATGGCAAAGTTTCTGATTATGTTGGTATTAAGAAACTGTTATTAACAGGAATTTTATTAAATTGTATAGGTTCAATTATGGGTTTTATAGGTCATACATCATTTCCTGTATTATTATTATCACGATTCATTCAAGGTACAGGAGCTGCAGCTTTTCCTGCGTTAATTATGGTGGTTGTTGCTAAATATATTCCAAGGGAGAGCCAGGGAAAGGCTTTTGGACTTATTGGTTCCATTGTTGCAATGGGTGAAGCTCTAGGTCCATCTATCGGTGGA
>NZ_JARPZC010000031.1:0-10406 GCF_031927985.1 Enterococcus dongliensis | reverse complement strand
AATAGTTAAAGCACTGTAATTAAAAAATCCTAAACTTCGAGTACTTAGAGTACTCTAGTTTAGGATACTATGTTTAATAGGTCTCCGCTTGGGTGATTATGCGCGATACAAATGCGAGTCGCGTTGCTAAGAATTGCTCGTTGGAAAATATCTCTTGGGTGAGCAATCGATTGGTTTATCGTACCTCGGTGCACGACAGATAAACTGTTTACTTCGTTTTTTGTATTCAAACATAGCAACATCAAAACTTCTTGCGTTTCATTTCCAATCTCATCCATTAGCCATTGGGCAATGCCAAAGCTGGACGTAATTTTTTGTATTTCTAAGGTGGAATCACAGACAACTTGTTTGAGACGGACAATTTCTACTACTTTTTCATAACTAACTGACATTGTTTTCTCCTTCTTTCTTTTAGGCTTTTTTTCCCAACACATTTTTTTAGAGGTTGAGAGAAGTGAAGCTGGATTCTTTTGTTATTTGTTTTGTTGTCAAGGATCGAGTAGCAGTGTTTTTCTCCTTTCTTTTTATTTGCCATTTTTTCAGTGCGTTTCGGTCGTTTGCTGTGGTTATCCCTTAGCTTAGACACAAAGAAAAAACAAGGACGAACGTAGAGAGTTCATATATCCTTGTTTTTTCGACTGGCTATGCTATAACCACTTTCAGCAAGCGGTAGATACGTACAAAATGGACGGTTAAATGAAAAGAACACACAACAATGACAATCGGACATGGTTTTGACAACGAAATGCTTCCCCTTGTCTTCTTTTGACCAATTTTTTCGTATTTACTCTTAAAAGGGAAGGAGGGGAAGGTTATGTATTTTAAAAATAACTGTGGACATGTCTTTGTCGACGGATCAAAAGTAATTGTTGAAACGGATACATTTAAACGAACAACAGAATTTTATTCGATTTTCAATTCATCTATTCAAATGGAATTTAACGACAGTATTGTAGAGTTAGAAATCTATTCAAACGTAAACAAACTAGCAGATGCCCTATTAAAAGAGTATGGTGTAGACTAACCGACATGCAACGAGAAAACAATAGCAACAGGTATGCTTTCAGCTGCAGATTAAATTAAAAAAGCTTGAATTGTTGGTAAATCAACAATTCAAGCTTTTAACAGGTATTTTTGTATACAGGTTTCATTTTTTGACTTCTAGCGTTAGCATACTCCAGTTCATGCAAAGTGACTCACCCATTTAGATGATTCATTGATTCACTTTGAGCTAATCATTTTTTATGCTTATCCTTAAAATATAAAGCAACTCTAACTGATACTCACGTTTTGGGTTTTCAGCAAGTTAATGAGATACAGGTTTTATCGGTATCATTACTTCAAAAACTTGTAACTCCTTTTCCGTTGTAAATACTTCATCTTGCCACAGTAGCTCCCAAATATCTCCATCTATTTTTAACTGATGTTGTTCTAAAAATAATGAAACACGTTGAGTAAAATCAAGAATTTGCTGTTTTTTATCGGTAGTAAACCCTGAAAGATAGAGGCCTTCAGGTCGAGTGATAATAAGATTTCTTGGGTAATACGTCTGTTTAAAATTTTCTTTATATCGGGTCATAAAAATTCATCCTCTCGTAGATAAGTTTAATTTATTCTTGTCTCTACGAAAAGCTGTCTAAGATTTGATACTAACATGAGTCCCTACTTAAACTAGGTTCACAACGCAAAACATTGTGCTTTTGATGAGGTTGAACTTTTACACAAGATTGTGGACTTGACTAATTTCCGTTGATAGAATAATGATTTTATCACTCAAAATTAAACTCTAATTTTGCATTTTTGTTAATCCCTTGAAACAATGTTTTGTAATATGATTTCGCAGAATCATTCATTTGCCCTTTGTATTTTGCTAAATACATTTCTTGTTTTTTAGTACTCAATCTATTAGTAACCAATTTACCTGTGTCAATATCCTCGGTTGCTAAACTTAACAGGTCACCGCTAGAATCATAAAGCTGATAAGGAGCCTTTTGATCTAATTCTATCCCTATAACATCATATTTAGGTATAGTAACACTATATCTATTTTCATTAATTTTCTTAATTTTAACTGGTTTTTTAACGCCCAATTTTGCCTGATAATTAAGAATTATAATGGCTTTCTTTTCAGTCAGAGGGATACCAATTTTTGTCCAAGGGATACTTGTATTATTTGACTTAGTTTCTACTACCTGTATCCCTACATTTAAATAGACAGTCTCATTAGTTTGTTCAAGATATTTTATCATTGAATAAGACTTACTTTTTTCTCCTTCTTTAACTGAATACGCTAAATAAGATGGATATGCTAAAAATAAAACTGCAAATAATATTAACCAGCCTAATGCAAACTTCTTAGTGAATATTTTAAAAATTAAACTCATACTACACTCTCCAAAATATAATTTAAATACATATATTATTATAGCATTTTTTAAAAATAGTCTTAATACGCCGATCATAAAATTAAGCTAGACAAATAAAAAGTCATTTGTGCTACACTCAAGATAGTTCCCGCAAAAGAATTATAAGGAGTGAAGACAAATGACCTATACCCATCTTACATCAAATGAACTTGCAATGATAGACGCGTATTATAATAATCATCAATCTGTTTCAAAAGTAGCCAAACGATTACAACGTTCTCGACAAACCATTTATAATGTCTATCGTTTTCTTAAAAATGGTGGAAACGCAATGAGTTACTATAAACAATATAAGAAAAACAAAAGTAACTGTGGAAGACGTCCGATTGTTTTACCAGATGAACAACAGGAATACATTCAAAAAAAGGTGGTTCAAGGGTGGGCTCCTGATGTCCTTATTGGTCGAGCAGAGTTTCCTATTGCTTGTTCGGTACGTACACTGTATCGGATGTTTAAAGACCAAACCTTTGATAGTAAACACTTACCAATGAAGGGGAAAAGAAAACTAAACGGCCACAAAGAAACCCGAGGAAAACAAGCGTTTCGCCGTTCAATTCATGATAGAACTCATGATTATACCCACTTCAATCATGAATTTGGTCACCTGGAAGGTGACACCATCGTCGGTGGAAAACATAAAAGTGCAGTCATTACTTTAGTGGAAAGATTATCTAAAGTGATCATTACGTTAAAACCTACTGGTAGACAAGCCAAAGATATTGAAAATAGATTGAACCAGTGGTTCGACTCTGTTCCTAAGCACTTATTTAAATCAATTACGTTTGATTGTGGGAAAGAATTTTCTAATTGGAAAAACATCAGTAACATCAATGATATTTCTATTTATTTCGCTGATCCAGGAACACCTTCTCAACGAGGATTAAATGAAAATTCGAATGGATTATTACGTAAAGATGGCTTATATAAAGCTATGGATTTTAATGGTGTATCCGAAACCTTTATCCAATCAGTGGCATCAAAACGAAATCATATTCCTAGAAAATCATTACACTATCGGACACCAATGGAAGTATTTTTGAGTTACGTCACAAAAGATGATTTGTCTAACTTAATTTGACAAACGAAATAATAAAAGCTTTTGAAAGTTATTCAATTAGGCGTTGTTCAAGCCAGGTCTTAAAGGCGCTCGTCGTTCACTACAGTTCTCAACGTTAATATCGTTGCCATTTCAACGTTTACAGCACTCTTTGGATTATTTCAAAGAGTGTTTTTTTGTATTTTTATAGAGGTATTTAGATACCATTTAGATACCCTTTAGAGGAACTATTTTCTTTGAAACTTACTTAAAATTCAGTGATATGAAACCATATGAAATGACCCGGTTTTTCTCTGGTAATTATACACTGGTTTTACGAATTAATTATTACATAATACTTTATAAATATATTAATTGTCTAACTTAATTTGACAATTAATATTATCAAATCTTTTGGGCGATTACAAATAACAAAACTTCATCTAATTTCAACTAATATCATTTGAATGGTGTGAATTTTAACCCTAAATAAAACGAATTGAGCTAGCTTTTACCATAAGTTCACACCATTAAGTGATATTTTCCATTGACTAAAAAACATTCCCGTTTAAATCGAAACTACTACATTTTTACATATTAGCTTCAACAAAAATTTTATCTCGCCAACTTAAGTCAAAATTGCCCGCAAGTTCTTCGTATGATTCATCAATTGCTTTTAATAGTTTTCGTTCATCGAGATTGTTTTTCAGCATATGAAGTAGTTCTCGATTCTCCAGAGGGAAAATCTTTACTAAATCTGCAATTTCATCTTTATTTGATGACCGTAGAGGTACACTTGCAACTGCTCGCCAAATATTTACAGTATTATCGTCCAGTTCATCAGCAATAAATAAAGTAATGACATTCTTATCAAAGTTGTCTACCGTCAAATTTGTTGCATGTCGTAATACTGGCTCCCATTCTCCACGTTTTTGAGCTTGGGCATTCATCAAAGTAACTTCAAGCATTAATGTCAAGTTTTCATAATCAATGACAATATCACCAGCACCACCAGCTGCATGTGATAACGGACGCATTTCACCGTCTAAGGTTAAATTCAAACTCTTTGTAATAAAAAATTCTTCTTTAGAAATATAAAACCATGCAATAGCAACAATATATTCATAAATTGTTGGAACCGTTGCCGATTCTGATACTTCTGATTTAATTTTTTTATCATCTCTCGGTGAAAATAGCGGTAAGATTTCAATAATTTTTTCTCGAGGAAATGTTTTTGAGATAAATTTTCTAAATTTATCTTCTTTTTGCGTTAAAACAACACTTTCGATTTGTGAAGTATTTTCAATTCCAAGAAATGCTTTAATTTCCGACAAAATAGCAGATTCATCTAAATCCAATACCTCAGTTATTGTAGATTCTTGATAGAATGAGTAACTCAAGTTTTCTTCATAATCAGCATAGTTTTCAGTTCCCGAGAAACTCATAGAACTAAATATTATCGAAAGAACATCTTGATTGGTAGCATTGACTAGTCCAGTATTGAAGTCTAATAATCCCGATAAATTGAATGTTCGTTTTGTCATATCTCGATACTCACGAACGATATCATCTTTTTTAGAAAGTACAAATTGATTGTAAATCAACGTATTATTTTCTGACAGCAAATCATTATCTACGTTTTCATCTAAAAAATCTTGGATATTTTTAGATTTCATAAAATTCGTTTTAGCAAAAATAGCTTTTCCAAATCCAAATGCCTTTGTTAATTTATCGTTAGAATTCAATTCAAGCAAAGCATCTAAATTTTCAACATTTTTGTTAGATTTAAACGCCAACAACTTATTTACAAATTCAAAATATATTCCTTGCGTAGCTGAAGATTTTCTATTCACGAACAGCGAATCAAATTCTTTTCTATTTAATGGTTTTTTTGAAAAAAGTTCATCAGCAGTCAATTCACTTGTATTCTCTGGAAAATTTCTATCCAAAAATTCCGAAAAAATTTCATTGTTATCATTAACACTGTGATAGTCGTTAATGATGTCTTTTATTTTCCTATTATCAAATGACGGCTGAATTAAATGAATTAGTGTTAGAAAATCTTGTTGTGGGATATTCTGATACTTTATCACCAATCCCAATGCGACACGAAATGGATAAAAATAATTCATCTTATTTGAATCATAAACACGTAGTTTTAACAGCTGACGAGTGAATAATAAATTATTCGCATCAATTCCTAGTGAACGTTCAACATCATTTGCACTAAGCGTATTTTCATTTATCCAACTATTAGCAACTCTTGAAAGTTTCCTTTTTGAATTTGTTAGCCCAATTTTAACTAAGGCATTGGTTAAGGTTCTCCCACGTTTTGCAAAATCCTCATCAGTATTCCTAGAAAATAAATCTGTTTTTGTCAAAATTTTTTCGTAAAATTCTGCTTGCGCGACATTATTCCATTCATTGAATTCTAGATTTGTTTCTTGAAGATAAGGCAACAAAGTTTTATAGTCGTCAATTAATGTTTTTCTTCTAAAACTTGTGTCACCTAGATTAAATGTTTCTGCGGTATTTGTAAGCTTCATTAAATATCCCTCTCGTAATTTGTGACTAAAACTTCAACTGTTTCACTTTGTTTAGCCTTGGACTGATAGTTGCTATTATTGTAATTATAGTTTAAGACGTACAAATTATATTTTGAAGCCCAACTTTTAAGGATTTCATTTTCTCTTCCGTTATGAATTATCACATTTGAAAGAGCAAACTTAATATTATTTTCATTTGCTTTATCTAAATAATCGTATAAGTCTTTTTCATCTTTTTCAGACCAACCACCATTTTCATTGTAAGCTGCCGTCGTAATAAGATACGGCGGATCAGCATAGATGAAATCTCCTGTGTCTATACTCACTTCTCGGAAATCTTTGGTGGAATATTCAATTGGTGAGTCCTGTATTACTTTTACAAACTTACGTAATTTTTCCTCCATCTTTTTGTTAAAGTCTCGTTTACCAACTGGAAGATTATATTCACCCTTTGAATTAAAGCGAATCTGATTATTAAAACCGAAAACAACTAACAAGTAAAACAGCAATGGTGACGGTGAATTATTATAATCTTTCCTTAGCTTCAGAAATTTTTCTTTATTATATGCACCTAAACCACTAGCACTATTCGCAGAATAGAATTCATATCCATTTTTTTTCGTATTAGATAACCCATATTCACTTATTTTCATTTCCGCTTGGTTGATGAAATCATCTATATCAATAGTTGAAATATACTCAAAAAAATTAATCACATGATTTTCAACATCATTCATAAGATAACTTTCTGCTTGTCCATTTTTTGCCAGATTTGCAGTAACGCTACCACCACCAGAAAATAAGTCAATCAATCGTGTATACCTTGAAGGAAAATATGGTCGTAATTGTGGAAGCAATTTTTGTTTCCCGCCCGTATAATTCAGTGGCGATTGAATTATTTCATCATCAACTGTGCAAAGATACAGTAATTCTTTATGATTTTCTATATTCGACTTGCCCGTTGTAAAAGCATTAAAATCAATTGAAAAAACTTCTACTTGCCCACGTTTCTTCAATGTGGCAATAATTTCTTCATTTGAAATCTTTGCGTTTGAACGTGAATTTCCTTTTTTCGCCATATTATTGTACGAAACTAAAATATATCGAGCGTTAATATTTTGAATCAAATCATCAAATGCTTGGGGTGCTTTAGATTTAGTATAGTCCGAAGATTTTTCAGAGCGGTTGACCGCTTTCATTGCCACTCCCTCAACGTCCGGCTTTTTCCATTCCATAATGTTTTCTAATACATGATAAGCACTTTCATAGCCCCGAGAATTATAAGGAGTATCAATGTAAATAAGGTCTGTTTTAATTTTTCTAACTAGCTGATTAGCATCTTCATTGTAAATTTCATTTCCAACATTTTTATTGAATTCGGGAACTCGTAAATAAATAGGTTTAAAGGTATCCATTTTTTTCCGATATGCATCAAAATGTCCTACTGTGTTAGCCACCTTATCCATAGCATATAGCAAAGACGTTAACAAAAATGCTTTCTCACGTTCGTTTAAATCGTTGTAAGTCTCGATTTTTTCACGGATTGCATCAATTTTTTGTGCGTTTTCAACTGAAAAATATTTATTACCAAAATTTTTATCAACATATCCATGTATACCTTCAAGAGAATTCAGTTCTTCAATTTTGAACTGAATCTTTTTTTCATCTACGGGCATATTTCCGAACCATGTTTCATAAGAAATGTAGTTGCTTGTAAGAATATCGTTAACTATGACTTTTTTGCCTTGCTTGTTAAATAAATTAGCAACAACACCTGTTCCACCAAAAACATCAGCAACTGACTTAACATTTTTGGTGTGTTCCGAAACAACATCATTGATAAAATCTAGTATTTTCTGTTTACTGCCTAAATATCTTCTATTATTGATATGAAGAGGAGTCGATTCAGTTTTAAACAACTCCAATTGTTCGCTGTGACTATGCTTCAATTTTTTGTCAATAAGTTCCGCTTGACTAAATGTCCAAGCATTCTGATGCCCTTTTTTTACTGTGGGTGCAGGAATTTCGTTTTTCCGAACCCAATTGTTTACAGTTTGTCGTGATACTTCGTACTTGTCCATTAAATCTTGTGTTGTCATCATTTAGGCATCACCCTCTCTTTACAGTTAATGCAATTCTACCATATTAAGTGCAATAAGTAATTATCAATGTTTAGTTTTCAAATTACCATTTCCTGTCGTTTGTCTAAATTGTTTTCAAAGATATTATGTTTCTAACAAACGCAGAACTTACTCCTCTTCTTGTTCTCTTAAACTTTCTATTTCCATTTGCTCTTCTATTAATTTAATAAACCGTTTCTCTTCTATTTCTTCCGCTACTTGTTGTTCTTCCATTTCTTTCATTAATTGAAGTAGTCTTTTTTCTTACTCCTGTTCCATTAATTGAAAAAAACGTTCTTCAGAATAATAGGGGCTAGAATTTTGTTGGAACATTTGACTATCAAAATATTCTTTCTCAATGTTACCGTACAAATCGTTTTGTATTTGTTTCAACTGTTCAATATATTTCTCACTTGTGCTGTATAAATAATATTAATTGTCAAATTAAGTTAGACAATTAATATAATGAAAAGCGAATTTGATTTTACTCCGCCATCTCTTGAGCTTCTCCCAAAGAATGGCGAGAACGAAGAAACGTGGGAAATTGATTTCAAAAATGGGGTGGCACTATGGGAAGCATTACAAATACCCGCTCCTATTGCATTAAATGAATAGAAACAGTCGCAGGGCTTTTTCCGTATCTGATATCTCTTTATTCATTATCTCACCATATTGATTGTTTACCTCGTCTTCAGTTAACATTGGTGGCACATATCTTCCTTGAATCGTCGATACTTCTACCCCACCAGTTCGTATTTCACCGGGAAAAAGCGCATCCTCTGCTGCAACGATCCGATTAATCCGCTTACTTGTCTCTAACAGGGGCTCCTGTACGTCATTTAAAAGCATTTCAAAGCCTCTTTTTAAGTTAACGACGGTCAGGACATCATCTACCACCACGTTGTTGGCCCGATTATACTTAATAATCTCTTCTGTTTGTAACAACGTTGTATTTAACCCTTCAAATTTCCCCGCATTATACACCAGCTCTACAATGTTTTTCTTCAATAAATACACAGACTCTTTGCGAGATAAGTGATATTTATCAGGAAAGTTAGGCTGCTTTTCTTCGTTCATTTTCTCACCTTTTGAATTTTTCTTCTATTGTATAGGGCATTATTCTGTCATAAATCCAAACTCTTTACTGCAGTATCTTTGTCTTCCTGGGTGATTCCAATATAGCGTAAGGTCTCCCGTTGCGAAGAATGGTTGAGCAGCGACTGAATGATCTCTGTTTTGGTTCCTTGCTTGTACAAAAAATAGCCAAAAGTCTTACGCATCGAATGGGGACCAATTTCTTTCAACCCAACCGCCATTCCTGCTTCATGAATGATCCGCCAAAGGCTTTGTCGGGTCAAAGGCGTATCTGCTCCCTTTCGACTTGGAAACAAATACCTGCTGAAGTCCTGTACTTGCAGCTGCTCAGAAAATTCGGATTGAACATAATCAAGAATCACTTTTCGTAATTTGTTCGAGATGAAGACCGAATTGTGCTTGGCCGTTTTTTGCTCCTTCATGGCCAGACGTTCTTTGACAATCACCCGCCCACGGGAAATTTCTAACACATCACTTAATTTCAACTGTCTTAAATCAGAGATTCGATACGCCGTATTGATCCCAATCGAAAAAAGCACCAAATTTCGTTGCCCATATTTTCCGGAAGCCAAAATTGCCTTCATGGCATCGATCTTTTTTTTATCGCGAATCGGTTCCACGCTCTTCATTTTTATCCCCCTATCAAATGTTACTTAATATGATTATAACAGATAATAAGTCACATTTAAACAAGCTATAGAAAAAAGGACCTAAAAGAAAAGTGATTTTCTCTTAGAGCCTCTAAGGATGGAGCGATTTTAACGAATGTGACAGAATCTGATTGTGTCACATTGGACTTTTGATATTTTCGGTAAGATTTGATTATCTCAGAACATTAATATTGCCCCTTTAAAAAATTTTGTCAGTACTTTTAAGTTATTCTATTCTGAAAATTCAAAATTTTCAGTCTATATAATTAACTTATATTCAGTTTTACCAAATGATAAGCTTTAAAAAGTATTCAGAATTTAGTCATGTTATGGATCCAATAAAGTAGATATGGAATATTTATTTTCTCTTGTCTAATTTATAAGAACTAAATGATTTCATCATTGTTTTGACACTTTTAGTTGGGAGCGTCAATAATTTTGTGTAAATAACTCGTTCTTCTGCAAAATAATGGGTTACTCAGTAAACATTGAAGCTAATGTATCCGTCACTTGTTGGAAGCCTTTATGGCTTC
>NZ_JARPZC010000030.1:0-10523 GCF_031927985.1 Enterococcus dongliensis | reverse complement strand
TAATTCTTTGGTCAGAACTATTTTGAGTGTAGCACAAATGGCTTTTTTAGTTGTCTAGCTTAATTTTACAATCGGCGCTATGAAAAATAATACATTTTTCTTGTTCATGTTTCTCGACTTGGTTTTCATTGGAAATAGATTTACTTTTCAAGTAGAAAACAATAATGGAACAGAATAATATCAAGACAAATCTGCGCTATAAGTTCACTTCTTTAACAAGAAAATGAAACGAGGATATCAGAAATCACTTTAGATTTCTGATATCCTCGTCACTATGATTCTAATCCCCTTTCGAAGATTAATTTTTTATGAGTACAACTTTTATTGAGCCCTGTATCAAGGTTTCAAGATATTATTCATTTTGCAATTCCTCAATTATCTTCATCACATTCGTCAGGCTAATACCAAATCTTGAGACTCCCAAATCCAACATTTGAGATATTGCTTCACTATTTTTAATTCCACCAGAAGCTTTTATCTTGATTTTTCCACGTATCTCTTCAGATAGAATCTTGACATGCTGTATCGTCGTTTTCCCTTGAAATCCAGTAGCCGTTTTTATATATTCTATACCCGAATCTAATACTATATGGCTGGCTTCCCTAATTTCATGATCGATAAGAACTGGTGTCTCAATGATACATTTTAGGGGAATCGATTCTCCAATAGCTCCTTTAACGGCAAGTATATCAGCTTCAGCTTCTTGATACATTTTGGACTTGAGAAAACCAATATTTAACACCATATCGATTTCTTTTGCTCCTTGCTCAACTAATAATTTAGCATAAGCAGCTTTTATCACCGTTGGATCATGTCCGGCTGGAAAACTACAGCCAGCACCGACGATAGTATCAGTACCTTTTAAACTTTCTTCCATCAACGGAACATAACAACGAGGTCCAATAATAGAGTAAAAATGATAGTGCTTCGCTAACTCAATTAGTTCTAATGTTTCATCCATCGTAGCCCCGGCATGAGAAAGAGTTGCATCAAGCATACGAGAGAATTGAAAAAGTGTAATCATTTAATTACCAATTTCCAAGCGAAGTATTTCATCATCAATCCACTTAATATCATCTTCAGCCAATTGCCATTCAAATGTCTCACAATTGATTTTAGCTTCATTTGGATTTCTAACCCCTAAAAGAGCTGTATTTACAAAACTCTTTTGAGTTGACCAATTAATTGCTACTTGTGCAACTGGTTTATCGTATTTTTTTGCAACTTTATCTAACGTCAATAATAACTCCATAATCTTTGAAAATTCGGGTTCCTTAAAGAATGGATAAAAGGTTAATCGGAAGTCTTTTTCATCAAACTTTGGTAACTCACGAATCGTTCCAGTCAAAATTCCTGCTCCCAACGAACCTGAAGTCATAGTTGCTATTCCATTAGCTTCTGCCCATTCCATCAGTTCTTTTTGTGAATGATTAACCATAGAAAAAGGGGGTTGAATAACATTTACTTCTCCAAATTTTAACGCTTCTTCGATAAGTTCCTTTGATGAATTACACAAACCAATATAACGAATTTTTCCATTTTTTTTCAAATAATTTAATGCAGCCATTGTTTCTTCAATAGGTGTATTCACATCTGGCCAATGCATCAAATAGAAATCAATGTAATCGGTGCCTAATCTTTCAAGAGATTCTTCTACTTCTTTCAAAATTGCGTCATATTTATTGTTACGGACTGGCTTCCCATCAAAATGACTAATGTAAGAACCGAATTTTGTAGCAATAAAAATTTTGCTGCGATCATACCCTTTAATTGCTTCTCCTACAATTTCTTCAGCAGTTCCTTCTCCGTATATTGGTGCAGTATCAATGATATTTACTCCCCCATCCAGCATAGTCTTAATTGCTGCGATGGATTCATTTCTATCTACTTCTCCAAAGCTACCTCCTGCAGAATTTTCTCCCCCCATTGCCCAAGTTCCAACTGCAACAGAAGAAATCTCTAAATTGCTACTACCAAATTTTTTATATCTCATTTTCGCTCTCCTTCTACTAAATCAACTCAGTTTGTTTTTTTATTAATTGGTAAAGTACAAAATCGTTCTCCTTGTTTAAACCACAAACTTCTGCTAATAGCTCATCAATCGAACGTTGGTCCTTTTTCTGTAGATATTTTAGTCCGTAAGCTGTTCCTTTTGCGATATACATTGGCAAAATATTTTTCTTTAAACACAATTTAGCAGGACCGATAAACCGTTCAGATGGGCCAAGTTTCAATTCTGGATTTGCGATGACTCTTTCAATAGGATCTTTAATGTCTTGATTTAATTTTTCCTGCATATAATCAACCCAATATTTGTCTTCTGACATATCAAAATCATACGTAGCCTTAATTGCTTGATGTGCCTCATCAAACGCCTTTTCCAGCCAAGGTCTAATTCGTGGATCTTGTTGTGATTCATAAATATATGTTAAGCCTTCTATTACTCCAATAAAAGCGGCCATAGTATGACGCATATTGCCTACATATACCTTCCTGTAAATTCTTCCTTCAGCATCATCGACAAATTCAACATCTAGAATTTCTGGTTTTTTTCCTGTGAATGTTATTCCATCAATTTCTAGATGAGGATTAGCAGTAATCATAACTGCATATGGATAATTTTCACTTAACTCTTTTGGAAGCGGTAATGCTGCTGAAAGGACCATAACTTGATTTATTCCAACTTTTTCATTAAAGTAATCCAATGATAAAGGGTCATTTTTCAAATACTCGCTGATATATTGAACAAATTTTTGAGGAGCTCCCAGTGAATTAACGCATAGCATGACATTTTTAAAATTGTTTTTCTCACAATCTTGTATAGCCCTTGCTAGATTTTCTGCAATACTTTTAAAAGCTCCTTCATAAACACAGCAGAAGATAAAATCATGTTCTTCCAACGCTTTGGATAATTTATCTGAATCTATGATCAAAAAATCAGATACATGAAACTCTGTCTGTCTATTATTATCGTCAACAAACACTGAGTAACCGCCCAAATTCTTCATTTCTATCAAATGCTCTGGATGAACATCATAAAATGAAAGTTTATAACCATCACGATTTAATAAATAGCCTACGACGCCGCGCCCTATGTTGCCCGCTCCAATGATTAATGCTTTCTTCATATCCATTTCTCCTTAAGCTATAATTCCCAACATGAACAGAGCGACACCAACAACCATTGTACCTAATAGTAAAGGGACCACTTTCACTCCTCTATCTAAAAGCCAGTAAATAATACCCACGAGAATCAACGAGAGCATTCCTGGTAAAATACTATCTAAGGTTTCTTGTAATTTCATTGCCCCATCTTTCACTGACCCACCAATTACAATCGGTGTAGAAATTTTGATATTAAAAGCACACATAGCACCAATAGCCATTAAGCCCACAACAGAGCAAGCATACGAAACTTTTTGCATGATATTAGACTTTTCTGATTGGATAATGAAGTCACTACCCAAGTTATAGCCTAATTTTAAAGAATAAAATCTTGCTAAAAAGTTTGGGATGTTATACACCAGTAAGAAAATAATAGGAGCCAAAATACTACCTTTCGCCGCCATTTCAGTTACCATTGCTGTGGCAATAATTCTAAGTGTTGCAGGGAAAATCGTATCCCCGATAGCTGATAGTGGTCCCATTAATGCAGTTTTCATACCACTTATTGTAGTAACATCAAAATCTTCCGATTTAGCATTTTCTTCTTCCATCGCTAACGTTATTCCCAATGGAAAGCCCGCCAATGATGGTGTAATATTGAAGTACTCAGCATGGTGTCTCATCACGGACTCATTTAATTTTTCAGGATGTTCTGCGTAAATTTTTTCTAATGACGGAAGCATTGAAAACGTGAAACCACTGTGCATCTGTCCTGGATAATCGTTCATACAGTTCAGTGCAATATATCTTACAAAAACTCGATTCAAATCTCTTTTTGATAATTTAGAAGTCATCGTCAATATCCTCCTGTCCTACAGCGGGTGAAGTATTCAAATTGTGAGGTGTTAGCATGATAATTACAAACATTACAGCCAAAAGAGTAATTGCAATCGTTGGTAACTTTAAATATGCAGCGAGCATAAAACCAATAAAGAAAAAGGGAGACATTTTCTTACTAATTATCATTTTTAATAGCATGGCAAATCCAATAGCTGGTAACAAATTTGCTGCAGCAGATAAACCGTTAATCACATCAACTGGAATTGATTTAACAAAGGTTTGAACGGCTCCGCTTCCTGAATAAACAGCTAATAAACCAAATACAAAATAAATACCAAATGTAGAAATCCAACATCCAATAACATAAATCCGTGAAGCCGCCTTCATTTTCCTCTTTTCCAATTGTTTACCCATAGCTGTAGAAAAAACAGAATTAAATAGTTTTACTACAATAAATAGAAAGCCGCCTAAAAGTCCAATAGGAACTGCCAAAGCGGTTGCAAGTTCAGCACCCGAATTGGTCATAATCGCAAATGCTGTTCCAATTACCCCAGCTGCAGCGCCATCGGGACTGACTGCTGCACCTACTGGAAATGAACCAATAAAAATAACCTCAAGAACACCCCCGATAATGATCCCTTGGGTCACATCTCCCAACGCTAATCCCATTAATGTCGAAGCAACTAGTGGTCGTGAAAGATAACAGTACCCAAAGAACATATCCATTTTACAAATACCTAATACTAACCCTGCGAGAACTGCTTGTAACATGGTTTCTCCTCCTTTACTTTACTAAAAAACGATACTAACTCGATAAGCACCTGGGACTGTTGCTGCCTCAAATGCGGATTGAACATCTTTCAGAGAGAATTTCTTTTCAACCAACTTGGAAACATCAATCTTCTTCTCACTAATCAGATCAGCTGCATATTGGAAATCATCTATATCTGCACTGAATGTTCCTAGTAGCTCCATCTTTCTGTAATGAATTGTATTTGAATCAATATTCATTTCTGGTGCAGGATACCCAGCAGCAAATAAAAGAATTCGTCCATCAATCTGTTTAATCATCTCTAAGGCTTGATTATTAGCTGACGTAGCACCAACCGCAACGACTACAGCATCTGCTCCTTTTTCCTTAGTTAACGTCTTTACAGCTTTAACTGGGTCCGTTTTTGATACGTCAACAACATCGAAACCATACTCTCTTGCCGTTTGAATTTTTTTAGGCATCATTTCGGTTAAAATCACACGACACCCCATTTCGCGTGCAATTAAGGCATTTAGAATTCCCATTGTGCCTGCACCAATAACTACTATTGTTTCACCTTTTACTACTCTTAATTTGCGCAAACCTTCTACAACTGTGCCTGCCGGTTCGACAAAAGCAGCTTCTGATGGGTCTACCGAAGGATCCATCTTACAAAGCGCGCGATAAGTTTTAACTACATATTCTCCACAACCAAAATTCCCATAATAGCCATCGTCCGAAGCAATATTCATGATGCCTCGATGTGGACACTGACTTGTTTTTCCTTCTTTGCAAAAGTCGCATTCACCACACCAATCGTAACCAACACCAATTGTATCTCCAACATCAAAACCCTTTACTTTTGATCCCATATTGACGATCACACCGCTGTATTCATGCCCGAAAGCCATAGGTAGTGGTTGCTTTCCAAGTCTTGCTCCATCCCATACGCCATATTCTGAAGTACAGAGATTACATGCATTCACCTTGACCAAGACTTGGTCATCTTTCAACGCAGGAATTTCTCGTTCATGGACTTCTGCAATGAATTTCTCAGTAATAACTGCAAATTTTGTCGACATTGAGTTTGTCATTTGTTTTCCTCCATTTTTAAAATTTGATTATACGTGGTTTCATATATTTCTCTAGGATTATCAAAATAGTCCCTATGCGTGTACTCTAAACAAAAATCACCCTGATAATGATTTTGTTCAATTTCTTTCAAGGTTGACGCAAGATGTAGTTCGCCATTTGTCCAATCTACATGTGCAAATTGCCCTTTTTTATAATTTGTAAGATGACAGTAATCAATTATTTCTCCAAAAACTTGAAAATACTGAGATAAGCTTTCTTTTTCTCGTCGAATTGTTCCTGTATCAACGATAATTTTTAAATTACGTTCATCTACATCGGCAATGTATTTCTTCATTTTTTCGATAGAATTTACTAATTTGGTACTTTGAGGAGTCAAAGGTTCAATAGCGACTTTTACTCCATAAGATTCTGCAAAGCGGCACAACCATTTACAAAGACTAACAGATCTTTTCCATGCTTCTTCTCTAGTTTCATCATTAAACGACCACCCAGATGTAATCATGATTCTAGGCACCTCAAGCTCATGTGCGCTATACACAACCTGTTGAAAATAGTTTTTTGTACGGCGAATTATGTCCTTGTCTTTTGCTGCTAAATGAAAGGGATTGGGACAACTTTGTCGTGGACTGATACAACTGATAGACAGTTTTTTTTGTTGCAACTGTCTTTTTAATTGATCGGTATCACTATGAGAAAAAGTATCAACATAAAAGTGTGTCGGACAGGTCCACAGATCGATTTTAGTGAATCCTACTTCTGAAACATCATTCAAAAATGTTTGTAGTTGAAATTTTTGATAAGTAAGATTCATCGGTGCAAACCGATTTATCATCTTTACCATTGTCCATCTGACTTAAACAATTTCATATAGTGTTTAAGCTTCTCTTTGTAGCCTTCAGCACCTACTAAGTAAAGTTGCTGCATGTTCATCCGTTTAGTAGTAAACTCATCCATATTTGCTCCCGTTGGCACCTTAATTTCTAAATTATTTTCATAGCAGGCTTGAATTCTATCTAGACCAGACATAACTAAATCTGTATTCAAATTGACTTTTTGAATTCCATGCTCGATTGTCATGCGTAAATTATCATCACCAGAACCAGAACCTCCATGAAGAACTAATGGTTGTTCAATTTGTGAAGCAAGTGTATCAAGTAGTGGAAAATCAATTTTGCAGCCTCCCTTGTAAACACCATGTGAAGTCCCAACAGCTACTGCTAAACAATCTACGGAGGTTTGTTTTAGAAAATCAGCAGCCTCCTCAGGTCTGGTCAATCCTGTATCTCGAGTTTTATCATACTCATACGCTTGACCCACATGACCTAGCTCAGCTTCAACTGAAACTCCACAAGCATGAGCAATCTTAACTATTTCTGCTGTTTCTTTAACATTATCTTCAAAGCTGCTTTGAGATCGGTCAATCATAACTGAACTAAATCCAGCACGAATTGCATTGACAATATCCTCAAATGGTCCACCATGATCCAAGTTTAGTGCAACAGGTACTTCTGGATATCTTCTCTCGTAAAAACGGGCGATGTCTGCACATTCATAAATTCCATGTACCCCAGCAACATCCAAAATGATTGGTGCTCTTAACTCTTTTGCAGCCAAGAAACATGCCTCAATGGTTTCACGATTGAACACGTTTGGAGCGGCTACTCCGTATTTTCCTTTTTTTGCTTCCTTCAATAGTTCATGCATTGGAATAATCATTTTTTTCCTCCAGATTCTATTTATAATTGATAACTGTGTCAGTTGGCACTTGCTGAATTTCTAAATTAATCCCACTAGCAGCTAACTCTTTTAGCTGTTTTTCTTCATCCGGTAAAACATTAATTGCTTTTGAAATATTCTTCGTTCCTTCGCGAGCCTTAGTACCACCAAGATTTAATCTAGTAATCTCGGGTACTTCCTTAATCAATTGATAGGCATCTCCGATAGAGCCTACGACAATAAATAGTTTATACTTGTCTGTTTTTCCCGAATTGATAGCTTTAATCGAATCCTCAACCGTCTTGATTACTACTTTGATATTATGAGGACAAGCCATTTTTAGTGTTGCTTTTTGTAATGGATCAGTTACGACAGTATCATTTGCAACTAAAATACAGTCAGCCTTTATGCTGTTTGTCCAAGATAAGGCGACTTGACCATGAATCAATCGGTGATCAACTCTAACTAGCTTAATCATGTTTATCCCTCCTAAAAATCATCTTCTGAAATATTCATTTTTAACTGATTGCAATAAATAAAACCTTCTGTAGCAGTTTTCATTGCCCTTAAAATTGCCTCGTCCCCCTTCATTTGTGAATCGTTGATTAACACCAATAGTTCAATTACAAATGCTAAATTCATGCCTGCAACAAGATGAATACTATTGTCATTGTTTATCCTCTTCATCCATTCATTGTTTACACTTCCACCAAAAATATCTGAAATAACGAAAAGTTCATTTCCGTGATTTTCTTCGATAATACGATTGATTTCTCTTTCGATATCTTCATCTTCTTTAGAATAAGCACAATAATAATCGATGTTCTTAAAATCTCCTACAATCATTTTCACTGTTTCAGTCATTCCTTTAGCTAAATTTCCATGACTGATACATAAAATCTTTCTCATAGAATTCCTCCTTTTCACTTTATTACTAGCAATTGGCGTGCCAATTAGTTTAAATTTTCAAAACACTTGGTTTAACAGGCTTTTTGTGACACAAGTTATCTATTCACACAAAAAAAGTGACACTAACTTTTCATTAAGTTAGTGTCCACAAATTTATTTTTAGTGTCAATCCAGGTTTTGAGTAATATTGTAGATGTAATAGCATTCTTCAATTGGCAGTGAAATATTATATAATTGTTCAATAGGACGAAAAGCGGTACTGATTAATGATCCTAACTGTTCTTGATTTTCTCGAAAATATCCGTCTTTCGGAAAGGAGTCCATTTTTTTCCCACGCATTAATCGTTCAATCATACAACTAATGTGGACATATAGATTTAGTTTCTGACTATTGTTTAATTGTCTATTCAAATATCGCTCCAACGAATCCAAACAAGGTTCAATTTGAGTAATGATTTTATTACTATCTAAGATAGTCAATGAATCAATAATCTTATTCAAAGATAAATTCTTGATCATTTCATTATTCACAACTTCAGCTAACTCTTTTGTTGTGTGTGTTTCTAACAATTTTAAAAGACGGTTATCCTTATCGGTAAATAAATCCTCAATAGAAATAAATGGTAAGCTGTCAATATGAGGATTATTAGTACCAATTAATCCTATAACTTCATTAGTCTTAAATACCTCCAACTCTAGTCCCTTTTGGAGAATTTTTTCGAAATCTTGAGCGATAAAGTAGACTGAACTTTCTTTTGGGACAATTCTTGTAAACATCTCTTTTAGCTTTAACGCAGTTCCATATCCAGTGCTACAAGAAATGATAATCGTTTTCTTTTTTGTCCTTTCAGGATAAATAATTTGGCAATTAATCTTACCACTTTCTTTCATTTTTTCAGATATTTCAATCATACTTACGCCCTGTTGTAGTAAACTACCTCCCCACAAAGCCATTTCTGTAGAAACATTGTTTACCAAAATGATGGGAGATGATGTGCTTTGAACTAATTTTTTACCGATATTATGAAGTGATCCCATATCAACTAAGACTAATAAGCCTTCTTGATAATTATTAGTCTTTATATAGTTTTCAATTCGTTCGATCATTTCATCTGTGCTTATATCTAAAGGCATATCAAATGAATCATAAATATGGGCTTTTAGCATCCGATTAACGACGCTGCTAATACTACTTGCAGTGGCATAACCATGAGCTACAATCAAACCACTAAATTTTTTTGATTCTACCTGATTGACAGTGCCAATTAATTGCGTTAATAGAATGAAAAGTTTATCAAACTCACTTAATGAAATATCTAAATTGTTCTCAAGCATTTGAAAGAGTGCTTGAGTATCTTGTCTAACCATTTTCTGAAGATGTTTATATAAGTTTCTTATTTCACATACATTTACGCTAAAACGTAAAGTATCATTTCTTTTCAATAAATAATGGGCAATAATAAATATGTCGTTTCCATTAAAAAGATTGTTCTTTGAATGCAATACCATCTGGAAACTTTCTTGAATTTGTCTAATCATATAATTTAGAATTTCTTGTGATGTGTTTGAATCATTGAATATTAATTGATCGATAAATGAGTATAAATCGGAAGATATTTGTTCTCTAAAATCATTTTGATTAATTTTGTTTTCTGTTAGTAAGGCAAATGATTTTAAAACCCGCGACATGAAGATATCTGCATATTTATTGAATACAGTTTCTTCCTTTGACACTCTGATTTCCATTGAAGGCGTAAACAATATTGGTTCATTAATAAAACGCTTTCCATCCAGAGCCTCTAAATTATCGATAATGAACTCTTTTGGAATAGACGCCCGTCGTATATCAATCGGATTCTTCTCATTTTGAAAAGAAAACTCTTGAGCACAAATTCGTTTTATTAAATTTTCTATCTCTCCAATATTTCCTTTATGTTCAGAATGAGTCAAAACATAAATTACTGTGCTTGACACTCGAATAGAAATCTTCAAAACACTTGCCTCATTCTTGAACATTAAATATACTAAATCTGGATTTGAGTCAATATCTTGGACATATTTTAGTAGAGACTGCTAAGACATTTTCTCTGTTTCTAAATCTTCAAAC
>NZ_JARPZC010000029.1:0-11373 GCF_031927985.1 Enterococcus dongliensis | reverse complement strand
GACAGCAGTTTTGTAGCTTATATTGGCTCAAACATATAATAAACCGAAAGAAAATCTTGAATCAAAATTTTGGATGGTGTTAATTTACAATACAACGAAAGATGTTTACTCTTTTTTTATAAATTTTAAGAGGCGTTAAAAAACAGTTTTCAGACGAAAGGAGATCGAAGTTGAGTATAGATTTAAGTAACAAAAAAATTCCGAAAGAAGCAATTCAAGCATTAAAAACTATAGCGGAACTACTTGATAATATGTTAATTGGGGTGTATTTGTATGGTTCGGCAGTAATGGGTGGTTTACGTATGAATAGCGATGTAGATATTTTGGTAATAACAAATCAAAGTTTATCTGAAAAAACTCGAAGGAATCTTACAAATAGGTTAATGCTTATATCTGGGAAAATAGGAAACATAAAAGATATGAGGCCTCTTGAAGTTACGGTCATAAATCAAAAGGATATTGTCCCTTGGCATTTCCCCCCCAAATATGAATTTATGTATGGCGAGTGGCTAAGAGAGCAGTTTGAAAAGGGAGAAATTCCTGAGTCGACTTATGATCCGGATTTAGCAATACTTTTAGCACAACTAAGAAAAAATAGTATTAACCTTTTGGGACCAAAGGCAACAGAAGTAATTGAGCCTGTGCCAATGACAGATATTCGAAAAGCAATTAAAGAATCGTTGCCCGGGTTGATAGCTAGCATTAACGGTGACGAACGCAATGTGATTTTAACTTTAGCCAGAATGTGGCTGACAGCATCTACTGGTGAAATTCGCTCAAAAGATCTGGCAGCTGAATGGGCGATACCTCAATTACCCGATGAGCATGCTACTTTACTCAACAAAGCGAGAGAGGCTTATTTAGGAGAGTGTGTTGACAAGTGGGAAGGAATGGAATCTGAGGTGGCTGAACTCGTTAATCATATGAAAAAGTCTATAGAGTCTTCCCTTAATATCCAATTACCTTTTCGAATAGTTTAAATATAACAAAGACTAGTTGTTAATGTGCATTATTGATTGCTTCGATATGTTCCCCCATATATCAGTTTCTTAAAAAATAATCAAAATACCGTTGATACGTTCCCGCGAACGAAAGGGTTAAAAATCAGCTTAAGACATCAATGCCATCAACTCGAGCCACGTTGAGACGTGTGTTTTATTGTCCCACAAAAGTGCAGACGATTTTATCAGTGTAAAAATGGAGTACGCAGACGACCGAAAAATCCAGCCAGATCGTATCACCTACAGGCTTATTCAGGAGTATATCGAAGAAAAGTACGGCTTCAAAGTTCACACTGCAAACATTGCAGAGGTCAAAAGAAACTTAGGCCTGCCGATGTACGACGCACCAAACGCAGTTGAAGAACTAAAACGCCCATATAAACCAGCACCAGAATATAAAGTAGAAGCTATTAAAGACGCATTAAGGCACTTCAAGGTCATAGATTAAAGTAAAGTACCCTTTCAGCAGATCATTACTGTTGAGAGGGTCTTGCTTTTTCAGAAGCCGGCCAATGTAAGGATAGCCCTACAAGATTGCGGGTCTTTCTCTTCGAGCCATGTTTCCAGATTGCTTATAGCGATATCCTTTTGAATATGGATGCTCTCTTCAAATCGATATTCGATTGCACATGTAAGGATATCAACAGGTTCATCAAGAACCTTACCGCCAAGAACTGGGTATTCGTCAATTACAATCCAGTCAGGTGGGAGACCATCAAAGAGAGCCTGCGGATACAATTCCCTAAAGTGAATCTCAATTTCCATAGCTTCGATCTCACCTTGTTCTTTATCTGGGTAACAAGTGGCATAAGATACATCGAAGCCTCTAGTGAGCAGCATCTGAACGACATTGATGAGTTCAATATCAACAGGAATGGTCTTATCGGCGCATTTACAACAAGGCTTCGACCAAATTTCACTGTATAGCTCTAAACATCGTGGACACATCGTCATCATACAATCACTTCCTTCACCAGTTTATAGAAAGTAGTTCTTTTAAGATTAAGTGCCTGCATAGTTGCAGTTGCAGTTTGCTCGCCAGTGCGGTGATATTTACCGCCGGGTACACTGGAATAACCGAGGTTACAAGTCTATTGTTTGGAGATGCGTCAGCCGTTTGGAGGAAAAAGGATCTGAATGTACTGCCCCTACCATAAACGAGGAAACATTGCAGACAGCAGTGGTCAAGGCTATTAACGAACTTTTGGCTAACAAAGAACCCTTCCTCCAGGCGTTGCAGAAAAACATAGCTACTATACTTAATGAAGAAAATGATAATGCCACCAATGATATTGATAGCAAATTGGAAGAATTACAACAACAGCTTCTTATCCAAGCAAAATCCAAGAATGACTATGAAGATGTGGCTGATGAAATCTACCACCTTCGAGAATTGAAGCAAAATGCACTTGTTGAAAATGCAGAGCGTGAAGGAAAAAGGCAACGAATCGCTGAAATGACTGATTTCTTTAATGAACAATCCTGTGAGTTAGAGGAATATGATGAGCAGTTAGTAAGGAGGCTTATAGAAAAAGTTACGGTATTTCATGATAAGTTCGCCGTTGAATTCAAATCAGGAGTCGAGATTGATGTAGAAGGGTAATCTTTAGAAAGAGAACAGAAGAATTATATTGGATTTTTAAAGATAATATGATATAATAAAACGACTTGGAGGTGGAAGAATGTATAACTTTTCTTGCTAATTATATGATGCATAATAAGATATTTAAAGAAACGGCTATAGAACCGTTTGTTTTGTTATGCAAATTGCAAGAAAGTTAAGTATTCTACACTCAATAATACATTACAGTAACCTTATGTTATGTATAACAAAAGGTAATAATAGTATTTGTTTTTGAGCCGTAAGAATTTACTTTCTTGCGGCTTTTAATATTTGTAAAAGAAAGGAAGATAAACGTGATAGACAATGATACTATGTCATTCATGACAAAATCCTTGCAGAGTTGGATAACATTATAGAGTAATTAATGCCGAAAACCGACTTTGCTTATAAAATTTTTATAATGTAAAGGAGGAAGAAATATATGTCCTTAATAAATGTTTCAAATCTAACTTTTTCATATGAAGGAAGTTATGACAATATTTTTGAAAATGTAAGTTTTCAGATAGATACAGATTGGAAACTCGGTTTTATTGGAAGAAACGGACGCGGTAAAACTACTTTCTTAAATTTACTGCTTGGCAAATATGCGTATTCCGGCAATATAAGTTCTACAGTTAAGTTTGAGTATTTTCCTTATGATGTGGAAGATAAGAGTCTATATACAATTGAAGTAATGAAGAGTATTTGTACGGAATGTATGGATTGGGAGATTTTTCGTGAAATATCATTGCTTGATGTTCAAGAAGATGCTTTATATCGTCCGTTTAATACATTGTCAAATGGTGAGCAAACAAAGGTCCTTCTTGCAGCTTTATTCCTTACAGCGAGTTGTTTCCTGCTTATTGATGAACCTACAAACCATCTTGACATCGATGCACGTAATGTAGTGCAAAACTATTTGAAACGCAAGAAGGGGTTTATTTTGGTATCTCATGATAGAAGCTTACTTGATCAATGTGTTGACCATATACTATCTATCAATAAAACAAATATCGAAATCCAAAAGGGAAATTTTACTTCTTGGTGGGAGAACAAAACGTTACAAGATAATTTTGAACTGGCAGAAAACAAGAAACTCCTTAAAGAAATAGGAAGGTTGTCTTATGCAGCAAAACGTAGTTCAAACTGGTCAAATAAAGTAGAAAAAAGTAAATATGGAACAACAAATTCTGGTTCAAAACTGGATAAGGGTTATGTTGGACATAAGGCTGCAAAAGCGATGAAACGTGCCAAAAATATTGAGTCAAGACATCAGGAAGCCGTTTTACAAAAATCAGAACTGCTCCACAACATTGAACAATATGATGACTTAAAAATTTCACCACTTGAATTTCACAAAGAGTGCTTAATAGAAGCGAATGATTTATCATTGTCTTATGGAGATAAAGAAGTATGCAGTAATCTTAATTTCAGAGTCAATATTGGTGATAGAGTTGCCATTATCGGAAAAAATGGGAGTGGTAAGTCTAGTATCCTAAAATTGATTAATGGAGATGATATTAAATTTACCGGAAATTTTATGCTAGCAAGTGGACTAAAAATTTCTTATATTTCGCAAGATACTTCATATTTAAAAGGTAATCTATCTGAATTTGCCTATAATAATAAGATCGATGAAACTCTATTTAAAACGATTCTTCGTAAACTGGATTTTAATAGAGAGCAGTTTGATAAGAACATGGTGGATTTTAGTGCTGGTCAGAAAAAGAAAGTACTAATTGCTAAAAGCCTTTGTGAAAGTGCACATTTGTATATATGGGATGAGCCATTGAACTATATTGATATTTTTTCACGTATCCAAATTGAAAAAATGATTTTGGAATATTGTCCTACACTATTGTTTGTGGAGCATGATGATGCTTTTTGCAATAACATTTGTACGAAAAATATTAATTTAGGTTTGTAGAGATTTTGAGTTGCCACAATAACTAAAAGATATTTACATGAAAGGGTGAAGAAATGTTAAAACAAAAAGAATTAATTGCAAACGTTAAGAATCTTACTGAGTCAGATGAACGAATTACAGCTTGTATGATGTATGGATCGTTTACCAAAGGAGAAGGTGACCAATACTCTGATATAGAGTTCTATATATTTTTGAAAGATAGTATAACCTCGAACTTTGATTCATCCAACTGGTTGTTTGACGTAGCTCCGTACTTGATGCTTTATAAAAATGAGTACGGAACAGAGGTAGTTATTTTTGATAATCTTATACGTGGGGAATTTCATTTCCTTTCTGAAATAGATATGAACATAATCCCCTCGTTTAAAGATTCAGGTTATATTCCTGATACGAAGGCTATGCTTATTTACGATGAAACAGGGCAATTAGAAAATTATTTATCAGAGATAAGTGGTGCAAGACCAAATAGACTTACTGAAGAAAATGCTAATTTTTTGTTGTGTAATTTCTCTAATCTATGGTTGATGGGAATCAACGTTCTAAAAAGAGGAGAATATGCTCGTTCATTAGAACTCTTATCACAACTTCAAAAAAATACACTACAACTTATACGTATGGCAGAAAAAAATGCTGATAATTGGCTAAACATGAGTAAAAACCTTGAAAAAGAAATTAGCCTTGAAAATTATAAAAAATTTGCAAAGACCACTGCTCGATTAGATAAGGTAGAATTATTTGAAGCCTATAAAAATTCTTTGCTATTAGTTATGGATTTGCAAAGTCACCTTATTGAACAATACAACTTAAAAGTTACACATGACATTTTAGAAAGATTGTTGAATTACATTAGTGAATAGGAGAGTAACGTTATTCACAGTATTGGGTACTGAAAATTAACAGCATACCTCAGTTTTTCAAAAAACAGCGAAGCCTATGGATATGTTCCCGTCTACCGATAGTGCAAAAAGTGTCGTGGATATGTTTCCGAGAACGGACATACACAAATGACATTCATTCTGTCCTCTCAATCCACGTTGAGACGGTAGTATTGCTATCAAGGGTAGAGAAGTAAGAGTGTAAAAAGGTTAGTAAATAAGCACTTTCCGTGATTTGAGATCTGGTTCTAAGCCGGAAGGATAATCACGGATTTTTGCTTTGGCAGAAATGATTAAAGAACTGTGTGAGCAAATGAATATAAGTGTTTCCGAACTTGCTAGACGTATTGGCCAGACTCCACAGAATTTCAATAAAAAATTACAACGAGAAACAGTAACCTTGGATGAGTTGAAGGCCATTGCTGATGTGCTAGGTGTCAAGTTTGTGCAGGCATTTATTTTACCAGATGGAGATGAAATAAAAATATCTAACGAATAAAGGAGGATGTTTATATGGTAGGTAATGTTATTCAAATAGTAACAGAGAAATTATCATCTTTGCCTTTTATAGAAGGCATTGTATTAGGGGGCTCACGTGCAAGAGGCACCCATACAGAAAATTCTGATATAGATATCGGAATCTATTACAATTCAGACTCATTTGACCTGACAGCGATTAATCAAATTGCTACAGAATTGGATGATAAAAATAGAAACAACCTTGTTGTGCCTCCCGGAGCGTGGGGTGATTGGATTAATGGCGGCGGATGGTTATTTATAAATGGGTATCATGTTGACTTGATTTTACGTGATATAAAACGGGTAGAACAAATAATCAAAGATACGGAGCAAGGAATTGTTACTGCCAATTATCAGACCGGGCATCCCCATGGTTATATAAGTGCTATGTATCGTGGAGAATTAGCGATTAGTAAAATACTATATGCTAAGAACGAAAGCTTATGCGAATTAAAAAAGCAGGCAGAAATTTACCCTACTGCTCTAAAGAAAAGCTTGATGAACTTTTTTATATTTGAAGCTGAATTCTCTTTAATGTTTGTAAAAGCAAATGCGGGGGCAGAGGATAAATATTATATTGCAGGCCATGTTTTTCGTATTATTTCATGCTTAAATCAAGTATTATTTGCATGTAATAATGCTTATTGCATTAACGAAAAGAAAGCTATAAAACTGCTTGAAACTTTTGAATATAAACCTGAAAAATATGCCGAAAGAGTTAATCATATTTTTGAAGTACTCGGTCTTTCTCTTTTTGAATGCTACGATATGACCGAGAAACTTTATAAAGAAGTGAAAGAAATTGCAACGGAGATAAATAACTTTTTAAACGAGGAGAATTTAAATGAAAGAAAACAAATATGATGATAATATATTTTTTCAAAAATACAGTCAAATGAGTCGCTCACAGCAGGGACTAGCTGGTGCAGGAGAATGGGAAACATTGAAAAAGCTGCTACCGGATTTTAAAGATAAGCGTGTGCTTGATTTAGGATGCGGCTATGGATGGCACTGTATTTATGCGATGGAACACGGTGCTTCTTCTGTTGTAGGTGTTGATATTTCTCATAAAATGCTTGAAGTAGCAAAAGAAAAAACTCATTTTCCAGAAGTTGAATATGAATGCTGTGCCATAGAGGATATCGATTTTCCAGAGGAGAGTTTTGATGTAATATTAAGTTCACTTGCGTTTCATTATATAGAAGGCTATGAGGATTTGATTAATAACTTGTATATAATGTTAAAACCAAATGGAATACTTATTTTTACGGTTGAACATCCTGTTTTTACTTCCTATGGAACACAAGACTGGCATTATAACGAAAAAGGAGAAATACTGCATTTCCCGGTGGACAATTATTATTATGAGGGAAAACGAACAGCTGTATTTTTGGGAGAAAAGGTTACGAAATATCATAGAACACTGACCACATATCTAAACACACTGCTTTCAAATGGTTTTATAATAAATCAGATTGTGGAGCCACAGCCACCAGAAAACATGATGGATATTCCGGGAATGGAGGATGAAATGCGCCGTCCCATGATGTTGATTGTATCTGCAAAAAAGAAGATGTAATAATATAGAAAAAATAAACGAGGAGTATGTAAATGAGATCAGAAAAAGAAATGATGGATTTAGTACTTTCTTTAGCAGAACAGGATGAACGTATTCGAATTGTGACCCTTGAGGGGTCACGCGCAAATATTAATATACCTAAAGATGAATTTCAGGATTATGATATTACATATTTTGTAAGTGATATAGAACCGTTTATATCTAATGATGACTGGCTTAATCAATTTGGGAATATAATAATGATGCAAAAGCCGGAGGATATGGAATTATTCCCACCTGAAGAAAAGGGATTTTCCTATCTTATGCTATTTGATGATTACAATAAAATTGATCTTACCTTATTGCCCTTGGAAGAGTTAGATAATTACCTAAAGGGCGATAAATTAATAAAGGTTCTAATTGATAAAGATTGTAGAATTAAAAGGGACATAGTTCCGACTGATATAGATTATCATGTAAGAAAGCCAAGCGCAAGGGAGTATGATGATTGCTGCAATGAATTTTGGAATGTAACACCTTATGTTATTAAAGGATTGTGCCGTAAGGAAATTTTATTTGCTATTGATCATTTTAATCAGATTGTTCGCCATGAGCTGCTGAGAATGATATCATGGAAGGTCGGCATCGAAACAGGCTTTAAATTAAGTGTAGGCAAGAACTATAAGTTTATTGAAAGGTATATATCCGAGGATTTGTGGGAGAAACTTTTGTCCACCTACCGGATGGATTCCTATGAAAACATATGGGAAGCATTATTTCTATGCCATCAATTGTTCAGGGCGGTATCCGGTGAGGTGGCGGAAAGGCTTCATTATGCCTATCCGGAGTATGATAGGAATATAACAAAATATACCAGGGACATGTATAAAAAATACACTGGTAAAACCGGCTGCCTGGATAGCACATATGCCGCTGATATAGAAGAGAGGCGGGAACAGTGATTACAGAAATGAAAGCAGGGCACCTGAAAGATATCGATAAACCCAGCGAACCATTTGAGGTGATAGGTAAGATTATACCGAGGTATGAAAACGAGAATTGGACCTTTACAGAATTACTCTATGAAGCGCCATATTTAAAAAGCTACCAAGACGAAGAGGATGAAGAGGATGAGGAGGCAGATTGCCTTGAATATATTGACAATACTGATAAGATAATATATCTTTACTACCAAGACGATAAATGCGTCGGAAAAGTTAAACTGCGAAAAAATTGGAACCGGTACGCTTATATAGAAGATATCGCCGTATGTAAGGATTTCAGGGGGCAAGGCATAGGCAGCGCGCTTATCAATATATCTATAGAATGGGCAAAGCATAAAAACTTGCATGGACTAATGCTTGAAACCCAGGACAATAACCTTATAGCTTGTAAATTCTATCATAATTGTGGTTTCAAAATCGGCTCCGTCGATACTATGTTATACGCCAACTTTGAAAACAACTTTGAAAAAGCTGTTTTCTGGTATTTAAGGTTTTAGAATGCAAGGAACAGTGAATTGGAGTTCGTCTTGTTATAATTAGCTTCTTGGGGTATCTTTAAATACTGTAGAAAAGAGGAAGGAAATAATAAATGGCTAAAATGAGAATATCACCGGAATTGAAAAAACTGATCGAAAAATACCGCTGCGTAAAAGATACGGAAGGAATGTCTCCTGCTAAGGTATATAAGCTGGTGGGAGAAAATGAAAACCTATATTTAAAAATGACGGACAGCCGGTATAAAGGGACCACCTATGATGTGGAACGGGAAAAGGACATGATGCTATGGCTGGAAGGAAAGCTGCCTGTTCCAAAGGTCCTGCACTTTGAACGGCATGATGGCTGGAGCAATCTGCTCATGAGTGAGGCCGATGGCGTCCTTTGCTCGGAAGAGTATGAAGATGAACAAAGCCCTGAAAAGATTATCGAGCTGTATGCGGAGTGCATCAGGCTCTTTCACTCCATCGACATATCGGATTGTCCCTATACGAATAGCTTAGACAGCCGCTTAGCCGAATTGGATTACTTACTGAATAACGATCTGGCCGATGTGGATTGCGAAAACTGGGAAGAAGACACTCCATTTAAAGATCCGCGCGAGCTGTATGATTTTTTAAAGACGGAAAAGCCCGAAGAGGAACTTGTCTTTTCCCACGGCGACCTGGGAGACAGCAACATCTTTGTGAAAGATGGCAAAGTAAGTGGCTTTATTGATCTTGGGAGAAGCGGCAGGGCGGACAAGTGGTATGACATTGCCTTCTGCGTCCGGTCGATCAGGGAGGATATCGGGGAAGAACAGTATGTCGAGCTATTTTTTGACTTACTGGGGATCAAGCCTGATTGGGAGAAAATAAAATATTATATTTTACTGGATGAATTGTTTTAGTACCTAGATTTAGATGTCTAAAAAGCTTTAACTACAAGCTTTTTAGACATCTAATCTTTTCTGAAGTACATCCGCAACTGTCCATACTCTGATGTTTTATATCTTTTCTAAAAGTTCGCTAGATAGGGGTCCCGAGCGCCTACGAGGAATTTGTATCGATAAGAAATAGATTTAAAAATTTCGCTGTTATTTTGTACATTTAACTTGACGGTGACATCTCTCTATTGTGAGTTATTAGTGGTACAGTTTTCAACCGTTTTAATTATAAAAAAGTGGTGCATTTTTAAATTGGCACAAACAGGTAACGGTTATTGCAGGTGTATTTCTTATCTATGGGTTTAACATGGATTTTATCATTAAAATCATGAGTATTGTCCGAGAGTGATTGGTCTTGCGTATGGTTAACCCTAAAGTTATGGAAATAAGACTTAGAAGCAAACTTAAGAGTGTGTTGATAGTGCATTATCTTAAAATTTTGTATAATAGGAATTGAAGTTAAATTAGATGCTAAAAATTTGTAATTAAGAAGGAGGGATTCGTCATGTTGGTATTCCAAATGCGTAATGTAGATAAAACATCTACTGTTTTGAAACAGACTAAAAACAGTGATTACGCAGATAAATAAATACGTTAGATTAATTCCTACCAGTGACTAATCTTATGACTTTTTAAACAGATAACTAAAATTACAAACAAATCGTTTAACTTCTGTATTTATTTATAGATGTAATCACTTCAGGAGTGATTACATGAACAAAAATATAAAATATTCTCAAAACTTTTTAACGAGTGAAAAAGTACTCAACCAAATAATAAAACAATTGAATTTAAAAGAAACCGATACCGTTTACGAAATTGGAACAGGTAAAGGGCATTTAACGACGAAACTGGCTAAAATAAGTAAACAGGTAACGTCTATTGAATTAGACAGTCATCTATTCAACTTATCGTCAGAAAAATTAAAACTGAACATTCGTGTCACTTTAATTCACCAAGATATTCTACAGTTTCAATTCCCTAACAAACAGAGGTATAAAATTGTTGGGAATATTCCTTACCATTTAAGCACACAAATTATTAAAAAAGTGGTTTTTGAAAGCCATGCGTCTGACATCTATCTGATTGTTGAAGAAGGATTCTACAAGCGTACCTTGGATATTCACCGAACACTAGGGTTGCTCTTGCACACTCAAGTCTCGATTCAGCAATTGCTTAAGCTGCCAGCGGAATGCTTTCATCCTAAACCAAAAGTAAACAGTGTCTTAATAAAACTTACCCGCCATACCACAGATGTTCCAGATAAATATTGGAAGCTATATACGTACTTTGTTTCAAAATGGGTCAATCGAGAATATCGTCAACTGTTTACTAAAAATCAGTTTCATCAAGCAATGAAACACGCCAAAGTAAACAATTTAAGTACCATTACTTATGAGCAAGTATTGTCTATTTTTAATAGTTATCTATTATTTAACGGGAGGAAATAATTCTATGAGTCGCTT
>NZ_JARPZC010000028.1:0-11644 GCF_031927985.1 Enterococcus dongliensis | reverse complement strand
GATTGTTTCCGATTAGCTATTGAACAATCAAAAAAATCTAATAGTGAAAGGTCTATTTGTTGTACTCATTTTTTGGACTTAACTGTTATAAAATATTTTTTTGATTTAGCTAATTTTCACTTGACTCTATATAGTTAGTCTTTCAAATTCGGTAAAGCTACTCTTATTAGCTTTTCAACAAAAGCTGGTTACCTCCTATAGCTACGTATTACTGAAGAGGAATTTTTACGTTTTAGTAATAAAGGTATTAGACTGATCAATAATGATATACCAATTGATTTGATGATATTTTTCATACTATTTACCTCCTAAAGACTAATAGATTCTCCGTAAATTTATGACGATCATAACCTATTTCAATAGAGATCAAAAAATAAAGATTTACCGAACATCCGTCCTTTCTAAAAGTGTACCTTAATCAAAGTCTCTATATTTTTCAAATCTCATGTTCAATTGGATCTATCGCTGTAGTATTTCTTCATATTATCTTATTTATCTTCTATCCTATTTCTATAATAACTTATATATATTTTATTACAAAATAAAACGATCTCAAAAAATCATTAAATAATATATTTTTATTTAAAATTGATGATATCCGTGTTTGTTGGTAATGATATCAATATATGAATAAAAAAATGATAAATAAAAAGAAATTTTTCATTTTAAAAAAATAATAAAATAAATATCTTGTTTAGAAATTTTAAAAATTATGGTGAGGAAAAGTCAAAATCATAGAATAAAAGATTTTTATATAAGATAGTTCGTGTCTAAAATCTATTTAACAGTATGGAAAACGAATAAATGGCAACTATCATTTAGGTAATTGCCGTTTTATTCATTCGGCTATATCCTAATAGGATAGTCTCTATTAAAATAGTTCTTACTTACCTACTGGTGTCCCATACATCTTTTCTGTTACTGAGTCTAGTTTAGGTACTTTGCCTTCTACTTTAGGTGTAGTATGATACTGATATTCTCCTTCCCCATCTAAAGCTTTCCCTGTTGCCCAATCTCCCTTCTTGCTTTCTTCACCTTCAGAAAAATTGTAAAAATCATAGGCGATATCTAATCGTTCTTTTTCTCGCGGAAAGGTACTAGGGACTAAAATTGATTTTTCGGATTCTTCTAGTTCTTTTACTGCAGTTGCCCAAAGATTTTGATGGTAGCTATCACGAGCTAGTAACACTGAAAGCAAGTCTTTTACTCCTTGATCATCAATCATTTCATAGATTCTTGCAACTTGTAATCTACCTTGAGATTCAGCGTTTAGATTTGCTCTAAAATCTGCTAATAAATTCCCACTAGCAATAATGTAAGCACCACTCCATGGATTACCTACACTATCGGACGGTCTTGGACCTAAGCCAGCAACAATAGCTTGTTGAGGGTTCATCCCTGAAATAATCGCACCAATCGTTGGGTCTTTTTCCATAGCAGCTTCTTGATCTTCAATAGGAGCTCCTTCTAACAAACGGGCGACCATTGTCGCTAACATTTCGACGTGTCCAATTTCTTCAGTAGCAATGTCCATTAACATATCCTTATATTTCTCTTCGCCGCGACAGCTCCAGCCTTGAAATAGATACTGCATTGCAACACTCATTTCACCATACTGTCCGCCAATCAATTCTTGTAGATATTTTGCAATTAATGGATTAGGCTTATTCGGCTTTGCTTCAAACTGTAACTCTTTTTTGTGTAAGAACATTTAATATTCCTCGCTTTCTATTTTATCTAGATCTGCTTAAAAAAAATGATACAATCAACACTAAAATAATCGCCCCAATAATAGAAGGAACAATCGCCATTCCCGCAAGCATCGGTCCCCAAGCACCAAAAATCGCTTGCCCTAACCAAGAACCGATCAAACCGGCAATAATGTTTGCTATCCATCCCATGCTGCTACCTTTTCCAGTTATTGCTCCTGCAATAACTCCGATAATAGCGCCGACAATTAATGTCCAAATTAATCCCATAGTAATTCTCCTTTTAATTTACTTGTTATGGTTCTGTATTTTCTTTAATCTTGCCACGCATTGTATCTGTTTTTTGGCTGATTGCTTCTTTAGCTTTTTCAGTTTTATCTGAGGTGAAATGTCCCGCAGTTTTTGCAGCATCTGTCATTTTATCTTGGACAGTCTCACTATCAGTTTCATATTCTTTGCGTGATTTGATATCTGCTACACATAGATTCACTTCAACAACATCCAGGTGTGTCATATTCTTTACTTCATCATGGATAGCTTGTCTGATTTCCTCAGCGATTTTAGGAATATCTTTCCCATACTCCACTACAATATCCATATCAACTGCCACTTGTTTTTCTCCTACTTCCGTGTTAATGCCTGAGGTGGTATTCTCTGTATTAACCAGTTTCTCTGCTGCATTAGAAAAAGCTCCACCATCTACAGTTAATAAACCATCTATATTCTTCACTGTTGTTCCTATAATCTTTTGAATCACCTTATCTTTATAAGTCAAATCACCTTTTAGTATTGACTGATGTTCATTTTGTGATGTATTTAGATCAGTCTGTTTTTCCATAATAGCCCCTCCTAAAAATTAGTAAATTGCCTCAAATTCCGTTGGATGATATTCTGATTTTCTAATATGCATCAATAAATATTCCTAGTATTATTATCAAAAAGCATAGTGACATTTATCTTTTCTTTTTCACCTAGTATTTGTTTTAATTTTGTACAAATTTTTTCTATCAAGGTTCCTGTTTTTCAGTGAACTATTTGTAACCAAAAAAGTATCAACTGTGACTTTATAGATTTATGGCTTCACCACCAGTAACCCCATAAATTTGTGCAGTGACGTAGCTAGCATCATTGGAAGCTAAAAAAACATATACTGGTGCTAATTCAACCGGTTGTCCGGCACGTCCAAGTAAAGATTCTTGCCCAAAATCTGGTAATGCTCCTTGAGGCTGTCCATGATCTAATTGAAGGGGTGTCCAAATTGGACCTGGAGCTACACCATTTACTCGAATCCCTTTTGACGCTAACTGCTTAGCTAAACCAATGGTAAAATTAGCAATCGCGGCTTTTGTTGCGGCGTAGTCTAATAAATGATCACTTGGATCAAACGCTTGGACTGAGGTGGTTGTGATAATACTACTGCCAGCTGGTAAATTAGGCAGTGCAAGTTGAACTAATTCAAACATAGCAATGATATTGATTGTAAAAGTATCTCTTATTTGCTGGATTGACAATTCTTCTATTGATTTTTTTGAGATCTGTTGAGCTGCATTCAATACTAAAGTATCTAACCCTCCTAAATCAGCTACTGCTTGTTCAATAATCTGTTTAGGTGTGGATTCTTCTCTGAGATCGTAAGGTAGTAAGCAAGCTTTTCTTCCAGCCTCTTGGATACATTCAGCTACTTCGTTAGCATCTTTTTCTTCGCCAGGATAAAATTGAATTGCTACATCTGCCCCTTCTTTTGCAAAGGCAATCGCTGCTGCCCGTCCGATTCCTGAATCTCCCCCAGTTATTAAAACACGTCGATTTTCTAATTTTTTGTTACCAACATAGCTTTTCTCACCACAATCTGGCTTCGGATTCATTTTTGCTTGTAAAGCAGGTGTATCTTGATCTTGTTTTTCAAATTTTTCTGTGTGAAATAGCTCTCTTGGATCTTTTAAAATTGGATTTTCCATAGTATTCTCCTTTTTATTTCATATTTTGTTCAACACATCTCTCTATTCACTGTTAATATTTAGCTAAAAAAGTAGTCCTTTAACTTAATATTATGATCAAGGATGTGGTGTTCATTTTTTAAGGTAAAACTGTTCAATAAATGATTAAATTCTATTGTTATCCATTCTCCTAGCAACTCTAAATCACTTTGAGCAACATACACTCTAAACTGTTCATTTTCGATTATCCACTTATATTGTTCATTGAATCTATTTTCAGCTAATCTTGGGATAATTTGAAAGTGACTACCTTTTGCGCAAGGCCCCATATCTGCTACACGGTAATCTCGTGGATTTAAAGAAGTTATATAAATGATTTTTTATAACCAATTCTTTGAATTAAAACTTCTTCTGCCTCATTCGTTACTATTAACTTCATATCCGTTCAACCAAATATTACTTATTACGAAGATTCTTTAAAATCAGTCATACGTGAATATTTTTTGTATAGCGTTCTTGCTGGTACATTCGACTCTTCATTCCAAGGTTTTGCGTGTCCGGTATAATGAATGATGTGAGGAGCTTGCCTTACTTCTTGATAAGCTCTTTCATATACAAGATTTGGCGGTGTTGTCTCATGAGCTAAAATATATCTTTGTGCATTCCACTTTGGATGGAGTGACACCCATCGATCATGTAAGACTGCATTCAATGCATCTTGATCGTGATAACACAATTTAGTTGGATTATTTCTTATGAAATCTAAAACTTTATCCGAAATTCCCTCATTCAACCATCTCTTCACATTGATTAACATTAAACCAGAATTAAAATAACGGTTTGTTAGCGATTCAATTTCCATTTTCTCTAATCGCTGATGAAATCCCGCATCTTCAACTGCTGCAAGCAAGTGTTGAGTGATATCTGTTTGCCATAACTGGGTAATATCTGTCAGCGCGATCATATCGCAGTCTAAGTATAAAATCTTATCAATCGTTGTGCCTCTAAATAATTCTGGAATTTTAATTCTATAATAGGCTGTCTCCGGTATACGATCACTTATTACAACATTCGTGAAATAAGATTTGTCGAGCTCCAGAAATTGTAGGGAATGATAAGCGGAATATTTATTTACTGTTGATCGTAATAACTCTTTACTTTCTTCTTCAATCGAATCATCCACAACGAAAAAATTAAATTTATATTCTTTTTTTTTGCAATTATCTAAAATTGAGACAAAAAGCGCTGCTAAATGTGGAACAAATTGAGTATTACAGCTTGCAACAATATGCATTTTCTCTTTTGTATTCATTTTTATTTTACCTCCTTTTCTGCAGAACGAACGATTGTTAATTTGTCCATATATTGTTCTTTGTATGGATGGCTTTTTAAGGTGTTCCATGGTTTATCATGTCCAGTAAAGTGAATAATTGCTGGATTATTTCTCCCCTCTTCATAAAGTGATTCATAACACTTAGTTGGTGCTGAAAAACGATTGAATACTAAAGATGTTTGCATATTCCATTTAGGATGAATGCCTTTCCAGTCCTCATATAAAACTGCATTTAATGCATCTTGATCATGGTATAGGATTTTATCAGCCTCTTTTTTTAAATAATCAAGCGTTCGTTCAGTAATATTTTGTTCTTGCCAACGCTCTAAATCGATTAACATAATGCCAGAATTAAAATAATAATCAGTTGAGGAAACACCCAAACGATTTAAAGCCTTGATTTGTCCCGGATCAATGACGGCACCAATTGTTTTTCCTTCTAAGTTTGTATCATAAAGTTCTTTTATATCCTCTAAAATAAGCGTATCTGCATCTATATAAAGCATCTTATGATATTTTTTTTCTCTAAGGATTGGTGGGACTGAGATTCGTAGGTAAGCAGTAATTGTAATGTGATCACTGATTAAACAATTTTCATAAAGATTTTTATTAGTATTGATAAAACTTAATTCAAGATAATCAGGTCTTATATCTATCACTTTTAATAGTCTTTCTCTATTTCTTTCTGTTAAACCATCGTCAATTATGTAGAAGTCAATAGTTGTTTCTTCACCAATATTTTCCACTAATGTGCGTAGCATAACTTCTGTGTAAATCGCATATCTATTATCTGTGGCAGTAACAATTGGAATTCTTTTTCTATTTTTTTTAATTTCACCCATGAAAATCTTCCCCTTTTCTAATCTAGAAACAATATATAATCTTCACTGTAAAAAAAGCAAATTATATGCAATTAAAACAATTTTTTTTATTTAATTTAATTAATAAAATCGCTTTATTTTTATTTGTTTATCTATTATGTTATTTTTAGTAGTGTATGGAAATGGAGGAGGTTCTATGAAGCTAGCTGCTATAGATTTAGATGGAACGTTATTAAATTCCAAAGGTCATGTAACACAGGAAAATGTACATGCACTTAGAACTTATCGTAATAAAGGCGGGATTGTTGCTATAGCGACAGGAAGATCAATTATTTCTTTAAAAGATACATTGATGAGTTTGGAAATTATGGACTACGCATTAACTTCTAATGGTGCTTTAATAGGTAAAATTGGGCCGTTTTCTCAAGTCAAAAAAATCAGTCTCCAAATGATTGAACCATCAATTGTCAACAAAGTTCTTGAATTTGCAAAAAAAATGCAAGTAACGATAATTGCCAGTCGAGAGACCCATGACGTAACTTTTTCTTTTTCTAATCAATATTTAGAACTAGATACTCCCTATGGACAACAATTTTATTTATCTGACAAAAAATATACATCGATTGATACTGAAAGTTATTTAAAACTTGCTCTAACTGATCATAATCACGAAAAATTAAATATTCTACAAAAATTGTTAACTGAAGTCAATATTTCAAGTGTCTTTTCCGATAAATATTTTCTAGAAGTAACTTCTAAAAAAGTTTCTAAAGCGGAATCTTTAAAATTTTTGTCACACTATTTAGAAATTAACAGAAGTGACATCATGGCTTTTGGTGATCAACAAAATGATCTTGAAATGTTACGTTACAGTGGTGTGGCCATTGCTATGGACAATGCTGTCCCATCTGTTAAAAAATATGCTGATTTGATCACTAAAACAAATGATGAATCCGGGGTAGCCTTTATTTTGAATAGTATTTAATTGTAAAGCCCCTCTTATCAGCCATTGCAATTTAGCTAATTAGCATAACCAACATTTACAAAATATGTTATTTTTATAGAAATAAAATAAATAAATTTAGATTCTAAATATTATATTTTTTCAATATTTAAATATATTTTTTGTTTCTTTATTTTTTAATAGACGGGAGAAGATTTAATAATGAGAAAATACGGGAAATTTTTAGGGATGATTAGTGTTTCAACTGTCTTAATGTTTGGAATGATGTATTTAAATGTGTACAAAATCGATCATATCTTTTTTAGTCAAACTAGGTTTTTTATGGCACTAATGATGGGAGCGATAATGGCGATTACCATGCTTTCATTCATGTGGAAAATGTATGACAATAAAAGAGTAAATATAACGATTCTTTTTGTCAGTATTTTTTTATTTTTTGGTTCATTATTTATGGTGAGAAGTCAAACTGCAGTAAATGATGCTGATTGGATGAAGGCAATGATCCCGCATCATTCAATCGCCATCTTAACTAGCAAGCGAGCAAATCTAACTAACCCTGAAGTTAAAGAACTCGCTAAAAGAATCATTGATACTCAGGAAAAAGAAATTAAAGAAATGAAGAAAATGTTAGATGAAGGCAAATAATCGCAGTTGAACTAAAAATTTTATACTCTATTCTCGGAAAGGATGAAAACCATGATTCAAAATTTTAGGATTGGGTCAAAAAGCGGTATACAAGAAAATAAAAGTGAAGAGAGTAATTGGATCGCTTTAGAAAATGCAACCGAAGAAGAACGAACGCAACTTATTCAAAAATATAAACTACCAGAAGAGATATTTATCGGAGCCAATCGTGCAGAAGAAGTTTCCCATCTAATGCCTTTAGAAAATACTGCACTGAAAAATGCTTATGTTTTAGTTTTAACAAATTTATCTGCAGCTAAAGAAGAGACAATTGAAGCACGACTAGAGCCGATTATTTTTATTGTCTCCGATTCCTTGCTGATTACTTACATGACTAAAGATTCATTTTTTATCGAACGTTTACTAAAAAGATATCAGAATAAAATAGAGACATTTGAAGGCTTGCTCACTTATAGTATTTTTATGATATACAACCATTTCATTCAAGAATTGATAGAAATAGAAAAAGAAATTGATGAGTTAGAAATTGCAGCAAGAAAAACAACTGAGAACAAAGCACTGTTTAAACTTGCAGATACTGAAAGAAAAATGATTTATATTGATCATACTTTAGCTGGTCAAAAGTCAACATTAGCAACGTTGTGGGAAAAAGAAGAATTTGTCAAAACAATTGATGACCCAAAAGTTTTATATGATATTCAACTTCATCAAAAGCACGCTGAGGAACTGGTCAGAATTTATAGGGACCTTTTAGAAACGGTTGGTGGACTATTCACGGATATGATGGATAACAATTTAAATCATTTGATGAAATACCTAGATTCTGCTGCCTTAATAATTTCTATTCCTGCACTTATCTCTGGTATCTGGGGGATGAATACCGGTGGTCTACCTGGGAAAGAATCACATTTCGGTTTTTTTATGGTCGTGGCCGTTGCTGTTTTGTTAGCAATTATAGTTGGAATCCATATAAAAAGAAAAGATTTCTCCAAATGAAAACCTCTATATAATTAGCAAATTGATATCATAATATGGTGTTAGTATCAAATCTTAGACATCTTTTCTATTGACACTTCATAGCGGCCTCTACTAAAATGTGTCCAAGATATTGACTCAAATCCAGTTCAACAACAACGAAAACACTGTACACACATATAGAAAATGATGAGACAACCGATGCTTTGAATTCACTTTAATGATGAGCTCTAAAATTTCTAAATCTAACTAGTTTTATCGTCCATTATTCCATCACTATATTAGATGATTGATAACAAACAAATTAAGCACTACCTTAATGTTGATTAAGGTAGTGCCACTGGTAGTAAAGTGTTTGATTCTAGATCTATGAACTATTGCAATGACTAATCTAATTAAATATCTTAGCCGCTTGACTGTCAATAGGACAAGCGGATTTTTTCTATAAAAAAATTTTACTTACATGATAATTATTTTCTAAAAATACTATTATCTTGAATTTTCATAGTATTAATTTTTTCTTTCCTCTATTCAATAAGATATCAATTGTCTTAAAATAAACCAAATGAGCTTAGAATCGTCCTCAGACGACCTGTATTTACCAAATTCAACAAATTTATAGTTAATTTAGATGTAAAGAAATTTTCCTCTACTCTAGCAACCAATCTACAATATATTTAATCTCGATTCCGTCAATTTGATTAACTTCTTGATAACGACCAGTAATTAGTATTTTTTTATAATTGTCTTTTATATTATTCAGGTTATCTGTTTCGTGAGTATTTGATGGAATGTCATAAGCTACCTGAACATATAATATATCGTCCAGTTTTTTCGCAATAAAATCTATTTCCTTATCTCCTAAACGCCCCACACTGACATCATACCCACGCCTTCTTAGTTCAAGATAAACTATATTTTCAAGCCTGTTGCCGTAGTTCCCCTCTCTTCGCCCTATAGCATTTCTTCTAAGACCAGAATCCACAATGAAATATTTCCCATTTGTTCTAAGAAATTCACGCCCACGAATATCATATTGTTGCACTCGATAAAATAAATAGCCAGCTTCTAACAATTCAAGATATCTATTGATAGTAGGAACAGAAGTTGACACACCTTCACTTTTTAGAGTATTAGCTATTTTTGTTGCATTAATTAGTTGTCCGATATTATCAGCTAAGAAACTGATAATTGCCTTTAGTGTAACGGAGTCTTTAATCCCTGATCTAAATGCAATATCATTGAGTACAATTGCATCAAAGATTCCTTGAAGTATAGTGTCTTTTATTTTTTCATCAGCTAGAACCACCGATGGGAAACCGCCATATTTTTCAAATTCACTATATGCTTGATCAACATATCTTGAATCGGGTGCTATTTCATTTACCTGAAGAAATTCACGAAATGATAGCGGATATACTAAAATTTCAATATATCTTCCACTTAAAAGAGTAGCTAATTCTCCAGAAAGCATATCAGCATTTGAACCAGTAATGGTTATGTCACAATCAAAACTAGTGTTGAGTCCATTAACCACTTTTTGCCAACCATCTACTAATTGAATCTCATCAAAAAGGAAGTAAATCTTGTCTGAATTATTAGGTAACAGTTTATCGAGGACCATTCTGAATTTTTTATCGGTATTGATGGTCTGGTATTCATAACTTTCAAAATTTATATATACAATATTAGAAGATGCTATTCCTTGATCGACTAAATATTCTCTGTAAAGTTTCATAAGAAAAGATTTTCCAGATCTTCGAACACCCGTCAAAATTTTTATAAAATCGGAATCTTTAAATTGGAGAATTTTATCTAAATAAAATGGTCTATCAAACATAATTATCTCCACCGCCTTTCTGAATTTAATATTAACACATTTAAAGCAAACTTTAAATATTCATAGTTTTATATATATGTTTTAGACCTTAAATTAAATTATTCATTGATACAATAAAAATAATCCAATCTTTAAAATATGTTTTTTTATGAGTATATTTAAAGATTAGTTTAAATAATATAATTGAATGTTCTGACTTCACTATTTTATCTAAAATAGTGAACTTAATTTGTTGATACATCTGGATTTTAATCTCGATTTCTTTTTAGTTCACTATTATGATATTATATCATTAGAATAGTGAAGACAGAATATTATTAATTTCGGAAACAATTTAGGAGTGAATTTGAATGGTTTATAATGTTCAACCATTAAGAACAGCAGAAGAAATTAGAGATTTTCAATTTTGGTTAAGAAGAACAAAATTTCCAGAACGAGATTCTTTTCTATTTTTATTTGGAATAAATAATGGCTTGCGTATTTCCGATATTGTAAAACTAAAAGTTCGAGAAATACGAGGTGTTTCGAAGCCAATAATTATCGAACAAAAAACTGGAAAGAGAAAACCGATTTATATTCAAAACTTACAACAAGAAATTATTACTTATACAAAAGATATGAATGATGAAGACTGGCTCTTCCCTAGCAGGCAGCAAGGTGGTCATCTTAAACCAAATACTGTATATAAGTTATATGCAGGTATTGCAAAAGATTTAGACCGAAATGATATTGGGACGCATACACTAAGAAAGACATTTGGGTATCATTATTATAAAAGAACTCACGACATTGCTACATTGATGTTTATCTTCAATCATAGTTCTCAGGCAATCACAAAAAGGTATCTTGGAATAACTGAAGATGAAATTGGCGATTCTTTAGCTGACTTCAAATTAGGTATTTAGCTAAGACCTATTTCAATCATCAACTGATTGATTAATCGAGGATCTAAGGAATAGTTGATAAAAAATTCCTATTAAAGTGATTATTGATCAGTGGAATGTTCTGCATACAAGTATTTTCAATTTTACCCTAATATTAAATGTATAAGTTATACTTCGTATGTTAATGACATCAAGTTTTTTAATATCGCGATTAAACATCTTCACCGTTTCTAAAGAAAGTTCATTTATTAATAGCGATATATTTCGTTTGCAATATTAAAATCAAATGTTATCTGTTGAACTACAAATCTATTTTCGATAATACAGATTTTATATAGATTTCCATTAAGAGAAAAAGGGATTACTCTCTTTTTCTCTTTTAGAATAACTTTAATAAAAATTAAATTAACCCTTATTAAATAATTTGTTCTAAATAACTTATTTCATTACTGATATATAGAGAGTGTAAAATATTTTGTGTAAATGAATAAAATCCATACAAAAAAGGAAGTCCCTTCTGTAGAATTAAGTTTACG
>NZ_JARPZC010000027.1:0-11750 GCF_031927985.1 Enterococcus dongliensis | reverse complement strand
CCTGCAGCTGGCATTTAAACTAAAAGACAAACCTTGATACAATAAGGTTTGTCTTTCTTTTTGTGCCAAACGTGTGCCAAATCACTTTTAACTTTTATAAATATCATCAAAGATGGACTTAATATGTTCATCTTCCCTTTCTTCAAGTTCTTTTACCGCATGACTATAGACTTCCATTGTGACGGCTAAATTCTTGTGTCCTAGGTGTTTTGAGACAGCCATAATATTAACACCCTTGAATATCAAAACAGATGCGTGAGTGTGCCTTAAACCATGCATGGTGAGCGGAGTGTCAATTTCTAATTGTCTTAGAAGTTCCTTCAGCTTTTTGTTCGCAGCGTTGTTTGATATCAATCCTTCTTTTGCGTTGTAGAACACAAAATCATGCTTGGGTTTAATTTCCATTTTCTGAAACAGTTTTCTTTGTTCACTTTTGAATGATTGCATTATTTTTGATGTTTCAGCATCCAAAGGTACTTTTCGAACAGACTGCTCATTTTTAGTTGGTACAAAATCTTGAGTCTCAGTGTAATCCCAAGCACGATCTACGAAGATCGTTCCTTTGTCTAAATCAACATGGTCCCATGTTAAACCTAGAAGTTCTCCAAAACGTAACCCAGTAGCGGCGGCAACGACAATCATGAATCGAGAAGCAAAATGAGGATCGAGCCGTTCTTTCGCAAGGTTAACCAATGATTCAAACTCTGAAAAATTTAAAAATTTATCCTGCTCGTCTACACTGGGAGCCTCTCCTTTGATCACGGCTCCTTTAGTGAAGTCATACGGAATAACTCCTTCGTCTATAACATTTCTCAAGCTCGCCTTGATCTGAGTGTTTAAACGTTCAACGGTCGCATCGGCGTGTACTTTAGAAAACTCATTTATTTTTTCTTGATAATGAGTCCTTGATATTTTTTTAATCGTGTCATCTGTAAAATACTTCTCGATGTTCATTAATGTGTTCTTGTATTTTCTAAAGGTAACATCAGAAACTTTTCCTTTTTTATACACGTTCATCCATTGCTCAAAATGATCAGAAAGTAGGATATCTTTACTTGTAACTTTTAGACCTTTTGCGAGACTCGCCTCAATTTCTCCAGCTTCAGCAATAGCGTCTCCTTTTTTTGCAAAGCCACTTTTTCTAAGCTTTTTATATTTCCCGTTCTCGTCTTTATACGATATTTCGTATTGCCAAGTTTTGCCACGTTTTACAAATCTAGCCAATTGAATCAACTCTCTTTCTTTGATACAATAGGCACAGTTAAATAAGCCTATTGTTATAGGTAATATTTATGTGATCACGTCGTTCAAACTTTGCAGGGGAGAGCGACGTGTATTTTTTATTCAAATTCAACTTCAGAAGCTCCTTCGTTAAATCCTTCCAAAAATTCGTTTTTTTCCATAAAGTCTAACCAAATTTGTTTTCCGTTATATTTAGGAACGCCCTCATGTGCTTTGATTTGATCGTATGCTGCAGTTGCTACGTTATTCCACATGCCTTGTATTGCTTTTTCCACTTTCCGATCGTTCCATTTACTTTTTCCAGAACGATTTTTGTTTTTCATAAGCTGAAACTCCGTAGCTTTCTCAATAAAAATAGGATACCCGCTCGCATTTTCTTCTAACCATTCTTTAAATTCTTGATATAACATAAAAAAACTCCTTTTTTACGAATGTATGTTCGTTTTTTATTTAAAAAATATATTGCCGGATTTAGCTCCGACGAGATATCGTGTCATAAATTCTTTAACCATTGGTTCGTATTTTGTTTCAATTTCATAACTTTCTAAAAAGTTTATGTAATTGAATGAACTGGGTTCAAAATCAGGTTCGTTAAGTTTAGCTTCTAATACTTTTTCAATCATGAACTCCTCTGCTTCATTTTCCATTTGAGAATGAAGCGAAAAAGCCAGATTGTATAGTTTATAGTCGTTTCTCTGCTTAGCTAGATGCCCCAATTCATGCAATAAGTCTTTTTGCTGTTGCCATTCAGGATTGTGCGAATTGATTACTATTAGATTTAAGTTTGGGAAGCAATAAGCATCCTTTTTAAGTTCATGATCGTACACAACCGTTACTTGTAATATTTCGATAAACTTTTTAATAAAACTGTCCATCCAACCACCGCCTAATTTTTTCCGTCTAAATATGCTTCGATAATACGAGTAAGCGTGGGAATATCATCAGCATCGATTTCTTTCCCATCTTTGCCCATAGCAGATTCCAAAGCTTCTTTTATTGTTAACTTTCTTTGCTCGGGAGAAAGGCCAGCATATTGGTTGTCAGTTCTGCCTAAAAGGTAGTCAAGACTAGTGTTGAAATAGTCTGCAACTTTTTTCAATCTTTCAGTATTAGGAATTCTTTTTTTCCATTGATAGATTGTGTTGCTAGGCAAGTCTAAATTATCTTCTAATTGAGATACAGTAATACCTCTTGATTTACAAAGTAACTTTATTCTTTCTAGTAAAATTTCCATCTGGAATCACCTTTTTCCGCAACGAAAAAACAAAAGCTAACAAAAATATTAGTTTTTGGTTGACAACTAATAAAATTATTAGTATTATAAATCCGTAAGCTAATTCAATACGCTAATGAGCAATAAGAAAGACACCTATCAAAATAAACAATTCGAGGTCGGCAAACTTAGAACGTTAATTTATAGGGGGAGTTCTATGCTTATTTAACTATGACTTTATACTAATACAATCGTTAGTCCGTGTCAATAAATATTAGCTAATTTTATTAGCTTACAAAAATATGGAAGGAGAGTGATTTTTTTATGTCTCAAGATTTAATTACAAAAATCAAAATCGCATTAGTGAAAAAAGGGAAAAATCAAGCTTGGCTGGCTGAACAGTTAGGGATTTCTACTGCGTATATGTCCGACATAATGAACGGCAAAAGAAGCCCACAAGCGAAAATTGAAGAGATCAAAGCGGCTTTAGATTTGGATAAGGGGTAATGAGATGGCTGAACAACAGATAGAGGCAAAAGTAACAATTGAAATACCTGATAACTTAGTCCTGATTGAAAAGGTTCGATTGAGAGAGCTAGAAGAAAAAGAATTCGCCGGTCAAACTTTTACGATGAAAGATTTTTCGTCCAGAGCTAATCGATCATCAACTTGGCTCAAAGACAATATTCTAAACAATCCAACACTAATAAGAAAATTGGATGTGGAAAATGGAGGATGGGTTTACTATCCGTATTCGAAAAGTGATCGATGGTTATTCAAGTCACAAGGACTGATTGAGTTTATTGACAACGATCTTTGGAAATATCTAGGAGGAAGAAAATGACAGATTTAGTAATTATGAAAGATCGCCAAGCGGTCACAACAAGTTTGAACTTGGCAGAAAGTTTTGAGAAAGAACACAAGAATGTAATTCAAGTAATTGAATCTAAAATTCAATCGGCTGAAAATTCAGCTCATTACAAAAAGATGTTTGCTTTAGGTTCTTATGTAGATTCTCGCGGAAGAGAGCAAAAAATGTATTACATGAACCGAGACGGCTGGACTTTTATTGCAGTCGGTTTTACAGGACGTAAAGCAGATTCGTTCAAACTGAAATACATCGAAGCGTTTAACAAAATGGAAGACCACATCAAGCAACAAGTAAAAATTCCAACCACACCAAGAGATTTGGCGTTACTAGCTTTATCCGCTGGCGAAGAAACGAATCAGCGTGTTGATGAACTAGATACTCGTGTTGCTGATTTAGAAGAGAACACGGTGCTCAGCGCTGGCGATTACGGATATATCAGTCGTCGAATCAATCAGCGAGTTTCGGAAGTTGCCAGAGGATTTGGGAAACTTACTCAAGAACAACGAGGAAAACTCCATAAAGATATCAATTCAGGTGTAAAAGCTGTGACAGGTGTATCTACACGGACGCAACTAAGAAACAGACACTATGAAACAGTCTTAGATTTCATTAATGATTGGGAACCATCTACAGCAACAAAGATGCAAGTGCGACAAATGAGCTTGGATTTAGAAACTGCATAGAAAAGGAGCATGACAATGAAGCAAATAAACCTAGCGACAACAATTATGTGCATGTTAGCTGTTCCGATTATTTCGAGTTTCAACATGTTGGCAGCATACGGCTATATCGGAATCTTTCTCATAGCGATTGGCTGGGAAAAGAAAAAGCCAACCGAGAGGGCTGACTATGAATAGAATAGAAGCTCTAAAAATAGGAAAGATAATAGCTGATCGTTGGTGGGTTCGTAATCAATCAACAATTCGAGCGCAAAAAAATATTGAACGAAGAAAATTGTGGGAACAAAAAAAGCTCACTACGCCGGCAAGCAATTAGTGAGCAAACAAAGAATGATTTGAGGTGATTATATCAAAAATCTAGAAAAATGGAAAGAATTAGAAAATTTTCCTGGGTATCTGATAAGTAGCTTTGGGCGAGTTTACTCAATGAAAACTAATCAATTTAAAAGGACGAGAACCAGTAATTGCGGATATACCCAAATAGGGCTATATAGCAGTTTTGAACACAAAACAATCTCATGCTTTGTCCACCGCCTAGTAGCGCAAGCGTTTATACCTAACGAATTAAACAAAGAACAAGTCAACCACATTGATGGAAACAAAAATAATAACACTCTTTCGAATTTAGAATGGTCAACAAGATCTGAAAATGTAAAGCATGCCTATTTGATCGGAATCAAGGAACCAACTGAAAAAGTACGAGCAGTTGCGCAAAAACTACGTGCCGTTCCAGTTGCAGTAACAAATAAAAAAACTGGAGAAGAAATGGTTTTTTATTCTGGTCGACGAGCTGCGAATTACTTCAATGTAAAACCGCATTACTTTTATAAGTTATTACGAACTAATGGAGAAGATAGCAATTTTGCTATTAAGAAACTGCGAGGTGAATCTAATGTTTGATTACGATAAAGCGATGGCTGATCCTGACAGCTATACATTTATCAATGTCAGTGAATCAAAAGCAGAAAATGACACTGAGTTGAGAACAAATGTTTTAGAAGAAAAACTTGAGTATTTTCAAGACGACAACGGAGCAACAGTCGCTTACAACGATACGATCTATCGCTTGGAAATCAAAACCGAACGAGGAACAACACCTTTTCTCGTGATATTTGAAAGCGCACAAGAATTGTTAGATGAATTTGAGCAAGAAATAGAATTTGCAACACTCGAAAAATATAGTGATGGGGAATCGTTTATAAAGGAAATGGAGGAGAAGTTCGGTGAGTGAAGAAAAAGAACTGTCTTTTTACGAAAAATTATCTGCATTAATTACAGAGCTCAAGGCTCCTAAAGGACAAAGAAACAACTTTGGTAAATACAACTATAGAAGTGCAGAGGATATTTTAGAGGCAGTAAAACCTTTAGCTAATAAATATGGATTAGTCCCAATGCTGACTGATGAAATAGTCCAGGTAGGTGATCGCTATTATGTTAAAGCTAAAGCAGTTATCACCGATGGAATTAACACTGAAAAAGCAAGCGGATTTGCTAGAGAGCCCGAATCTAAAAAGGGTATGGATGAATCGCAAATTACAGGAACTGCTTCTTCTTACGCTCGAAAATACGCCATGAATGGCTTGTATCAGATTGACGATACAAAGGATGCTGATACTGATGAGTACAAACAGCAAGTTGATTCAGCTAAACCTAAAAAAATCACTAAGACGCAAGCTAAGGCGTTACAGACTAGAGTTGATAAATTAGCAGAGCTTGTCTCTTCGAAGACTGAGAAACATATTACAGGGGTTCAAATGGCCGAAAAAATTACTGATACAAAATTTTTACAGGTGATTCCATTAGCAGAATTAGATACAGAGCAATTCTTAACTGCTACTAGGTACGCTGATGAACTTGAAAAAGCTTACTCAAAGAAGTGATTTAAATGAATAACCTTTCTTACCTTACTAAAATTACAAAAATAGCAGGAAATACGATCGTTTTAGAACTCAAAGAAGAGCTGAATATTGAACGCCTCAAAACGATTTTCAACGGATTTGATGGCGAGCGTCAAGCAGAACTGTTCATTAAAGATCCACGTGGGTTTACACCGCAGCAGAGACGCTTTGTGTTCGCTTTAATGCAAGATATATACATTTATACTGGAGAGCCTTTAGAAAGCCTGAAAGACGTGTTTTATTGGCAATTTAGATACTTCACAGGTAAAAACATTAGTTTATCAAATGAATCAGAGAATACTGTCGATGAAGTATCTACATTGTCTGAATTGATATTAGATTTCATCTTTGAAAATGATATTCCATTTCGTGAAGGGTATGAGATACCACCACAAAACACACAATACTATTTTTATAAATGCGTAACGACAAGAACCTGTTGTGTTTGTGGTAAAAAGAATGCTGATATTGACCATTTTGATAAAGCTTTGGGAAGAAGAAAGCGAAGTGAGGTAGACCACACAGAATTTAATTTTGCAGCACTTTGTAGAACTCACCATCAAGAAAAGCATCAAATCGGAATTGCAACATTTAAAAATAAACATCACGTAATTGGTATCAAACTGAATCAAGACGAGATTAAAAAGTTGAGTATCGGAGGTTAAGAACTTGGCTGAAATAAGTTGGATAAAGCTCAAGACGACAATGTTCGACGATGAAAAGATAAGGTTAATACAAGCTGTTCCTGAAGCAGATGCAATCTTAGTTATTTGGATAAGGCTTTTAGTGTTGGCAGGGAAGACTAACGACGATGGTTTGATTTATATACAAAGAAATATGCCTTACTCAGAAGAAATGTTATCGACACTTTTCGATAAACCAGTAAACACAATACGGCTAGCGCTCAGCACGTTAGAGAAGTTTAATATGATCGATTTAAATACTGATGGCAGCATTGTAATTACTAACTGGGTCAAACACCAAAACATTGAAGGTATGGAGAAAATACGAGAACAGAACAGGCTCAGAGCCAAAAAGCATTATAGAAAAAAGAAAAATTCTAACGTGAGTCTAACGTTAGATGTAACGGAACCTAACGCAACAGATATAGATAAAGAATTAGATAAAGAAAAAGATATAGATAAAGAGAAAATACCATATACCGACATCATCAAATACTTGAACAACAAAACAAGTAAATCATTTAAAGTTACTCAAAAATGGAAAGACCTTATAAAAGCTCGTTGGAATGAAGGGCAAAGATTTGATGATTTTAAAAAGGTTATTGATGTGAAAAGCGAGCAGTGGTTAAACAACCAAGAAATGAATCAATACCTTAGACCAGCCACTCTTTTTGGAAATAAGTTCGATAGTTACTTGAACGAACATAAACCACAGACGAACTCTTCAATATCTGATGAAATAGCAGAATCACAAAGAAAGATAGCTGAAGCATATGAACAATGAACTTAGTCTAGTTGCAGAAATGCTAAACAACCCATCGATCATTACGAGCATTGATATTGATTCTGAATGGTTTGAGAGTCCTCAACAAAAAATGATTGTAGAAGCACTGACTCGGCTTAGAGGAATGAACTACACAACAGAACAAGTCTATCGAGAAATGAGAAGCATTGACTTGTTTAGCGCTGGCACAGTTGATGATCTCGAAACACTAAAAGGCTTAGCACCTCAGTTAGGAATCGAAAGAGAGTTAGCGAGACAGATACACAATGCCTACTTAGACCGCAAGTTGCATACAGCGTCCACAGATTACGCTCAGACGCTTTCTAAAACAGACGGGGACAAGTTACAGCGACTACTAGAAGAAAAGCGTGAGGTCAATCATATCAAGTCTGATGGCAGATTAGACGTAGCGTTCGCTGAATTTTGCGATAGCTTGGATAGACCTAGCAACGCAATGACAACTTATAAACCACTAGACGATTTCTTGGGTGGTGGAATAACAGGAGGCAAGTTGATCGTATTGGCAGGAAGGCCTGCTACTGGGAAAGGGCATCCGAATTGGTTAGAAATACCAACACCAAAAGGAAAAGTAAGATTTGGTGATTTAAAACCAAATGACTATGTTTTTGATCAACACGGAAAACCAACTAGGGTAGTTGGCGTATATCCGAGAGGTACTTTGAAAACTTTTGAAGTCACTTTAAAAGATGGAAGAAAGACAATTGTTGATGAAGATCACATCTGGAGTGTTTATACATCAAAGGGGAATTTAAAGGAAATAACAACAAAAGAAATTTTTGAAACTGGAACGCACAGAGTAGATGTGAACGAAAAAAAACATGCTAGATACTCAATACCCTTAAATGGTCCAGTCGAATACAAACCTCAAAATAAGTCGGTTGTTGATCCTTATTTGATTGGTGTGTTTTTGGGAGATGGCTGCTCGTCAGAAAGGCCTTTAACAATCAGCGGATGTGACGAGTTTGTATTTAAAAAAGTAGCCGAAACAACAAATACAAAGCCCAAAAAATTAAGTTTAAAAAATTATAGTTGGGTGTTCGAGTTGAAAGAATACAAAAAGAATAAAAAGTATTTGCAAACAAAAGATGTTTTTTCTGATCTTCCAGAAGTTACCAGATATTCTCATTTGAAAGAGATACCTGAATATTTAATGACATCAAGTATAAGCGAAAGGCTCGAGCTATTAAGAGGATTATTTGATACAGATGGATCAGCGTATATAAGTAAGAATAGTCCTTATGTAAAATATAACACTACTTCTAGGAAAATGGCTTATCAAGTAAGAGAACTGCTATTTAGTGTTGGATATGAAAATAGGATTAGAAAAGATGAAAGAGGAAAAAATATCTGTTATGAGATATCCGTCTTGGCAGAAGTTTGTAAGTTGTCCGAATTATTCAAAACGCCAACTAAAAAAAACGTTCTTTTAGAATGTAACCATAAATTTAGAAAGAAATTTAATAGATCGATAATTTCTGGAATTAAAGAAGTTGGGTATGAAGAAGTAACTTGTATCTCAGTCGAAAACAAAGATCAGTTGTATCTTTGCAACGATTTTATAGTTACTCATAATACGGCTTTTGCTTTAAACATTATGTATGAGTTGTTTACTAAAAATAATGATGTAGCTTGCGACTTCTTTACTTTTGAAATGGGTCAAAATGAACTGATGACACGCTTAGTTTCTAAAGTGACTAATATCAATTCGCTGTTGTTCGTAGGCAAAGACAAGCTAAGTCCTGATAACAAAGTAAAAGCAAGGGAAGCTTATGAAGCTATGAAGAGATCATTCGATATGCGAGTGTTCACTTCCGAATATTCGAATTTGAATGACATTAAATATGCAATCAAAAAACGCATTGGAGATAAGCGCTATGTAGCTTTCGTTGATTACGCTGGATTGATAACAGTAAACGATACTCGTAAAAATGAACGCCAAGTAATGAATGAAGTAACTAGAGAGCTGAAAAAGCTCACGACTGATTATGGTATTACGATCATTTTATTGGCTCAATTGAGTCGTGCTGTCGAACAGCGCGAAAACAAACGACCAATGTTAAGCGATTTGAAAGAGTCAGGATCGTTAGAACAAGATGCAAACGTAACCTTGCTGCTATCTGCCGATGAAAAAGACAGCCGGAAAATACGTTGCGATGTTGCTAAAAACAGAGAAGGTATGACGGGCATAGCACCTTTCATTTTTGATAAAAAACATATGGATTTCAGCATTGATTTTGATGAATGGAGAGGCTGATGGACGGGGGAACTTATTTAGAAATTCTAAAAGAAAACGGATTAAAGAGAAGCAAGCTAGTGAAATTGTTAGAAAAGCAAGTTGCGATTTTATACGAGAATGACTTAACAGATCTAGCAGAAGAAACGAAATGGCTTGCGATAGATATAGCTGAATTTGAGAAGAAAAATGGAGTGATAGACATTTGAACGAATTAGAACTTCAAAAGCAGATTAAACAGGAGTTGCGGCGTTTAGGCCATAAGTGTTGGCAAGTTGATTCGGGCAAGAAACTAACTCATAAGACAAGAGGGCAAGGCTTAGAAAAAGGATTCCCCGATCTATTTGGGGCAAGAAGTACAGACGGCAAGCTGTTTTTCGTAGAGGTAAAAATTGGAAAAGGGAAACCTTCTGATGATCAGATTAAATTTTTAAATGCTGCAGATGGTAACAAAATTTTGAACGGTGTCGCTTGGAATTTAGAACAAGCAATCGAAATAGTGAATGGTGAGAGATCAATAAAAAATTTGGAGGGAAATTAGATGATAAACAATGTGGTTTTACAAGGTAAATTAGGCAAAGATATCGATTTAAAATATACACAATCAGGCAAAGCAGTTGCTTCTGTAAGTATTGCAGTCACGAGAGACTTTAAAGATGCCAATGGAAATAGAGAAACTGATTGGATCAACCTTGTGTTTTGGGGCAAAACAGCTGAAACAGTTGCTAATTACTTTAAAAAAGGAGACGAGATTTTAGTAATTGGAAGAATTCAAGTGAGAAATTATGAAGATCAACAAGGAAATAAAAAGTATATTACCGAAATTGTAGTGGGTAACTTTAGTTTTCCTGGAGGAAAGAGCAAAGAAAGCCCACAAAGCAATTCTTCAAGCAATTCATATAGCAATAACCGTAATAGTAAACCAAATGCTGATCCATTTAGTGGATCGTCAATAGACATCGGGGATGATGATCTGCCGTTTTAGGAGGTATTCATATGAGAAGCCGGAAAACACCAGCGCAGCAACAGGCATGGAGCGAATTATTATTATTGATTAATGATCCAGAATGGTACTTAGACAGTTCAAAATGCGAGAAACATAAAAAAATAATGGAAATTCTTGAGAAAAACGAAGTAATTTTACCACAAAACGGAATAGATATTAGACACCAAAGATATCTTGATGTACGTCCGGGTCTGGAAAAAGAAATTATTTATCAAATAAAAAAAGGAAGGACTGTACAACAGATGAGGGAAATGTTCAGGATGGATCCCAAAACATTTGCTTATGTCAGGAGGAAGCATGGATTACCCAAAAATAACAGGCGAAAAAAAGGTAAAGAGGGAATTTAGATGAAAACAATTAATATTTTCGGCGAGTACATCGAAGGTGAAGAAATCGAGTATACGGATCAGCCGTATAAAAATATCATCATTGTAGAAGACGACAAAGGCGATAAGCACGTCGTTCATCGTGACACTGTGGATGAAAAACATAAACGGACGAGAAGCCGTGCAGGCGTCAAGTTTGACCTGCTAGCGTGTCAGGCAAATGGTCGCAAGGGACCTGTTAGAAAATGGAGGCGGATTGGTTGATGCCAAAGAAAAAAATTAGAGAAATAGCTGCCTCATACGGCTATCAGCGGCTTAGAAATTATCGAAAGTGGGATAGTATGCACTTTTCGGCAGAGGTCAATGGCGTTGTGATTGTGATTAATATTAAGTCAGGCGAGCTGCACGAAAGAAATCCGTTCACTAAAAAGTTGATGAAGCAGGAGCGGTAACGAATGGTGGAATTAGCATGGCTCCAGTAACTGGGGCATTAGCGTAGAAAAAGAAAGAAGGAGATTTAATGACAGTAGAAGATTTATTACTAATTATCGGAGATGGTCATCAGGTAAGAGTAAAAAACGAACAAGGAAAAAACGTCACTTATATCGCAGGATGTTTACCAGTAAATTACTTTAGCAAAAGCATAGTAGAGGCTCATATTTTAGGAGATTCAGATTACTTAGAAATGTATGACGAAGACAGTCCAGAAAGATTATGGGAAGAAATCATAATTGAACTAATTTTAAAATAATCAACTAACGGAGGACTTAGAGGAGGAATACTTAAATGAGTA
>NZ_JARPZC010000026.1:0-11758 GCF_031927985.1 Enterococcus dongliensis | reverse complement strand
TATTATTGGGAATCCCAGCTTAAATCATAGATACCGTAAGGGATTTTATTCTTTATTTAAAACTTTGCAACAGAACCAAAACAACTTACGCTTTGTTTGCTGAACCGAACCAGTCGATATGTTCTTCAGCATCTTTAACGATTGCAGCAACACCTGGTGCTAACAATTTACGAGGGTCAAAGCCTTTTCCTTCTTTATCTTTGCCAGCTTCGATATATTCACGAGTTGCTTTAGCAAATGATAATTGGAATTCAGTATTTACGTTAACTTTAGAAATACCCATTGAGATAGCTTTTTGGATTTGTTCTTTAGGAATACCTGATCCACCGTGTAATACTAAAGGAACATCAGAACCTACAGCATCAGCGATAGCTTGTAAGTGATCAAATGCTAAACCTTTCCAGTTTTCAGGATATACACCATGGATGTTACCAATACCACATGCTAAGTAGTCGATACCTGTAGCAACCATTTGTACACATTCATCAACGTCAGCTAATTCACCAGCACCGATGATTCCGTCTTCTTCTCCGCCGATTGAACCAACTTCACACTCAACAGAAATGCCTTTAGCATGAGCTTTTTCAACAACGTCTTTAGCCAATTTCAAGTTTTCTTCAAATGGAAGATGAGAACCATCAAACATGATTGAAGTGTAACCAACTTCGATACATTCTAAAGCAGCTTCGTAATCCCCATGGTCTAAGTGGATTGCAACTGGTACTGTGATACCCATTGAATCAACTAAGTTAGTGATGATATCTTTAGCAACTTTGTATCCGCCCATGTATTTTGCAGCGCCCATTGAAGTTTGGATAAGAACTGGTGCTTTTTTAGCTTCTGCGGCTTTTAGAATTGCTTGAGTCCATTCTAAGTTGTTTGTGTTAAATCCACCAACTGCATATCCGCCTTTACGTGCAGCTTTTAAGAATTCTGCTCCTGATACTACTGGCATAAAAAATTCCTCCTAAGGTTTCTATTTGGTTAAGCCATGCTTAACTAACGTGTTAATTCTATCAAAGTTTCGTAATCTTTGCTACTGCTAACCATCCGATAAAACCTTTACATTTCAACTTTTTTGTTTTTTCTATTAAATGGACCAATAAGTCTTACTAAATTTTCCTAACTTTAAATCAAGAAGGCGTTTCTCTAATTTTAAAAGTCTTCATAAAAACTTCTAACTGATCACGTTAGTCTAATAAAAATATATTTCGCAAAAAAAACTGAAAGGCACCTGGCCTTTCAGTTTTTTCTTATTTTGCTTCTTTATTTTCCAATGACGCACCGACAAAAGCTTTGATCAATGGTTGTGGGCGGTTTGGTCGAGAAATCAATTCTGGATGGAATTGACAGCCTACAAAGAATTTATTTTCAGGGATTTCAACGATTTCTACTAAACGATTGTCGGGAGAAACACCTGAGAAGACCAATCCTTTATCTTCAAATAATTGGCGGTATTGATTATTGAATTCATAACGATGACGATGACGTTCTTGAATGACTTCTTCGTTGCTATAAGCTGCTGCTGTTTTTGTCCCTTTTTTCAGCTTGCATGGGTATAAGCCAAGACGTAATGTCCCACCTAAGTTTTCAATATTTTCTTGATCTGCCATCAAGTCGATAATATTGTTTGCTGTATCTGGAACGGTTTCAGCTGAATCGGCTTCGCCTAATCCTGCTACGTTACGGCCAAATTCTACACAAGCCATCTGCATTCCTAAACAGATTCCTAAAAACGGCACATCATTTTCGCGAGCATAACGGATTGCTTCGATTTTTCCTTCGATCCCTCGATCGCCAAAACCGCCGGGAACTAAGATGCCGTCCACACCTACTAATTTTTCTGCCACATTTTTATCAGTCACATCTTGTGATTGAATCCATTCAATCTCGATATCTGAATCAAATGCAAAACCAGAATGTTTTAACGCTTCTACTACTGAAATATAGGCATCTGGTAATTCAACGTATTTACCTACTAAAGCAATCTTGACTTTTTTCTTAAGATTCAAGACTTTTTCTTCTAATGCACGCCATTCCGTCATATCAGCTGTTGGCACATCTAATTTCAAGTGATCGCAAACAATTTGGTCCATTCCTTGTGCTTGTAATGCTAACGGAATAGAATACAGCGTTTCTACGTCACGAGATTCAATGACGGCTTCAGGCGCAACGTCACAAAATTGAGCCAATTTATTTTTAGTATTTTGAGAAACAGGTTGTTCAGTCCGAACAACTAAAATATTTGGTTGGATCCCTAGCCCACGTAATTCTTTTACACTGTGTTGAGTAGGCTTCGTTTTCATTTCGCCTGCTGCTTTCAAATAAGGAATCAACGTCGTGTGGATATACATCACATTGTCTGCACCAACTTCAGCCTTCATTTGGCGAAGTGCTTCTAAAAACGGCAATGATTCGATATCGCCTACTGTTCCGCCGACTTCTGTAATGATTACATCTGAATCAGTCATCTTAGCAGCACGCATGATTTTTGATTTGATTTCGTTCGTAATATGCGGAATAACTTGGACTGTAGCTCCTAAGTATTCCCCTTTACGTTCTTTACGAATAACTTCTGAATAAATTTTTCCTGTCGTTACGTTGGAGTATTGATTCAAATTGATATCGATGAAACGTTCATAGTGACCCAAATCTAAATCTGTTTCTGCCCCATCATCTGTCACAAAAACTTCTCCATGTTGATAAGGACTCATCGTACCTGGATCGACATTGATATAAGGATCGAATTTTTGAATCGTCACTTTTAATCCTCGGTTTTTAAGCAAACGTCCCAATGAAGCTGCTACGATTCCTTTACCGATTGATGAAACTACGCCGCCAGTTACAAAAATATATTTTGTCATAAATGAAAAAACTCCTTCATACTAATTTGCAGGAAACGTCTAGAAAAAACAAATAAAGCTCCCTATCCAATTTGAATAGGGAGCTATGAATTCACTAAACACTTGACCCTTACTAAAAGGGTGCCCAAGCTGTATAATACCGACACTTGGAGAAAATGTCAACTGTAATTATTCAGTGTGTGCTTTTTTAATCAAAAAAGCGGCTGAAAAAACTTTTCTTTTCCTTTGGTTCTTCCTCATCTTCTGATTTTGGTGGATATTTTGCTTCAATATCAATGGTTTCCTCATTCACCGCATAATCAGTCACTAATAACAGACCGATACTCTCTTCGGATTCAACTGTTGCATCATTGACGATCGTAAAATCAGCAGCATTTTTAGAAGCTAGTCCAATAAACGTCCGTTGCAGCTCTTCAGAGACTGCACCATTGATCAATAACTTGCCGTCAGGATGCTGCTTGATTTCTTCAATCAAATTTTTTTGGTCTTGTTTGCTTCGCATCTCACTTACTGTCATACTCACAAAACAACGTTCTCGAAAGGTTCCTAAATATTTTCGCTGCTCTTCTGGATTGATTCGCGGCGATCCATAACGTCCTTTATCCAGATGTTGTTGTACCTCGTCTTTTGCCAATTGCTTCACTTCCTTAGAGTTCTCTTTGCTTTCAGTATAGCAAAAAAGCCTAAAAATTGCTGAAACTTTGCCAAAAACAAGGATATGTCTTTTAATTATCAGCCAAAAGAAACAGATTTTCTAAAAACATCTATAAAAACCATTGTACTTTTATTTATAGTATCTTATAGTGGAAGATAGTTTAAAAAAAGAAAATTATTTATTAAAAGCCCGTTTATTACGGGCTTTTGTCGTGTTTTCGAAAAGGAGTGTTTTATGATCAAGCGTTATAAGAATTTATTGCAACAGGAATTTCATCATTACTCAAAGGAAAAACTCCAAAAAGATTTATTAGCTGGATTAACGGTCGCAGCCGTGGCCCTGCCCCTCGCATTAGCCTTTGGTGTCTCCAGTGGTGCTGATGCCGCAGCAGGAATGATTACTGCGATTATTGCAGGTGTTGTTATCGGTGGACTTTCAGGTGGATTTTATCAAATCTCTGGGCCTACTGGTGCAATGGCCGCAATTTTAATGGGGATCATTGCTACACAAGGTCTAGCAGGTGTTTTGGTCGCGACCTTCATCGCTGGTGTGATCTTACTGCTGGCTGGATTGCTCAAATTAGGTACACTGACTTCTTTTATCCCATCACCGGTGATTACAGGATTCACTTCAGGAATTGCTATCATTATTGCCTTAGGACAAATCGATAATTTCTTAGGTACAACTTCGGTTGGTGATAGTGCTATTACAAAATTGATGAGTTATAAAACAGGATTCACCCCCAATCTGCCTACAGTCGTATTGGGTTTATGTATTTTACTGCTATTGATCATTTATCCCAAAAAATGGAACCAAGTTTTACCAGCTTCCCTTGTAGCCATTATTCTAGCTACCTTTGCTTCATTTATTTTTAAACTCCCTGTAGCAACAGTCGGTAAAATCCCAACTTCCTTGCTGACAAATGAACGATTGGAACTGGCAACATTGAATCCGACACTTATAAAACAACTGTTCCTGCCTGCTGTCAGTATCGCAATGCTGGGGATGATCGAAAGTTTATTATGCGGTGCTTCTGCCGGACGAATGACTGGAAAAGACCTTGATAGTAATCAAGAATTAGTTGCTCAAGGAATCGGTAATATCATCCTTCCATTTTTTGGAGGGATTCCTGCAACAGCTGCTATTGCACGAACAAGTGTCGCAATAAAATCAGGCGCGCAAACTCGGCTAGCTGGAATTTTCCACGCACTTTTTTTATTTTTATCCATGATTATTTTTGCACCAATTATGTCACAAATCCCGATGGCCGCCCTTGCCAGTGTCTTACTTGTGACGAGCTGGCGAATGCACGAATGGGCGACTATCAAAACAATGATCCAACAAAAAAATCGAACAGCAATTTTACTATTTTCTGTCACGATGTTCAGTACTGTGATTTTTGATTTAAGTATCGCGATTGTTATTGGTATCATTTTCAGCTGTATATTCTTTATCGCAAAAAGTGCTAAAATTTCAATTATTACCGAAGAGATTGATTGGCAAAGAATAAAATTACCGCCATCTGATGTCGGTTCTGACTGGGCCGTCATTTATATCACAGGTCCCTTGTTCTTTATGTCTACGAATCAATTAAAAAAAGAACTCGATCAAGTCGTAGATAAAGAAGGCCTTATTTTCTCACTCCGCGGTGTACCTAGCATCGACTTAACCGCCTTAGATACATTTGCTGATTATTTTTCTATTGCTGCATTACACGAGCAAAAATTAGTCTTTACTTCTATGCAACCAGAAGTAGAAAAACAATTCCAACAACTTTGGAAAAAACAAGAAGATCGTCCAATCCAACATCCAACCGTTGCCCACGCTCTGCATGCATTGCATCAAGACTACTAATCCATACAAAAAGAAGCTGTGAGGAAAATTCCTCACAGCTTCTTTATTACTAATTATTTAGCGATAAATGGGTTGTTTTTCAAGTTGTAGAAAGATTTGATTCCTTTGTATTCAGCAACATCACCCAATTGGTCTTCGATACGTAATAATTGATTGTATTTCGCAATACGGTCAGCTCTACCTGTGATTTTTTTCTTCTATTATATAAAGAATATTATCACTTCAGCACTGGTGTAACAACCCCTTCAAAACAGAAAGTAGGTAGTATTGCTAACTAGGTGTAAATTTCTTTTTAGAAATACTCATCTATTTAACTGAAACGATTTTATGCTACTCCTCAACTCGTTTGTTCATCTCAGATATCCGTTTTTGTTGCTCCTCTACTGTCCATCCATCAAAGGTTAATTCCCAAATTACATCCCCAATAAGCGCTACATTTTCTTCATATCCTTCGACAGGGTAGTTCAGTAGTTCATTCAATGGAATAAAATCTATCGCATACGTATCGTTGCTTTTATATAGGAGAGAAACATGCCAATAAACGTTAGATGCTTCAAAGTCATCTATTTCCTCAGCGACTATCAACTTACAATCTTCAAGACTTACTTCAGATTTATTTGCTGATTCAATAACTTTTTTAAAAGTGTCTACTCGTTCAGCAATCTCCTCTGTTGAAAAGTCCTCCATATATTGTTCTTTAAGATATTTAATAATTTGATTATTTAATTCTCCTACTAATGACTTATACAATTTAGTACCAATAGACTCCATCAATTTCCTCCTATAGCAACATTAGGAACTTTTTCAACAAACCAATCCGGCCTTAACAAAATCTGTTCGAAATATATTTTGGTGTATAGTATCGGTTCAACTTGATTTGGATAATTGTAGCTTTTAATTTCTTCCTGATTATTAAATCTCCACATAATCGACTGTTCTATATTTGTAATAATAAAATCTACATGATGGTATTTATAATTTTTCCAAACATCTTTTTTCTTTAAATTATCCGCCTTTCTGATTCCAAGCCAAATCATAGCATATATCTGAGATGGAATAAGTGTTTCTACTAAGCGAATAAATAGATTAAATAATTTGTCTTTGTCATTCTTATGTTTGTAAAAAAAGGCAAACTCTTCCATCTGATATTCTGTTAACCTGATCAACTCATTTATTACAATATATCGCCAAAGATCATTTCTTTCTTGATCATCTATTAATATAGTATTTGTAAAGTACTTCAAAGAACTAAATAGATAATCCTCGTCTTCCATCGCTAAGTTAAGCTTATACTTCACCCTGTCAGAGTAAAATCTATTTGGAAACTGATCATCTATAGGAAAGGAAGACAAATCACTGCTAGGAGATACACCAATAATCCCTTTTGTTATCAGACGTTCAAGTTCCTTTCTCGCATCAAAGAAGGGAGAACCTGAAACTTCTAAATATTTATTGTATGGGCCAATCTCCTCTCTACAAGAATTTGTAAATGTATATTGTAATAATGTCGCCAGAGCCAGCCGGTCCTTCAAACAACAGGATTCCAAACTTACTTTTTCTTCTAAAGAGTACGCTTGCTTTATTTTCCTTCGATAAGTATCCTGGCAATTATTACACATGCATCCAACTATGTTACGGTGACCACATTCTGAACATTCAAACTTTTCTACGTCAATTGAAAAATATTTCAAGTTTTCTCTACTTGGCACAGTTACGTACATTTTGTGTTGATCATATTTACACGTAGTCTTATTAGTTAGTTTGGGAAAGTTTTTATACAACCCACTGCTTTTTATTTTTAGTTGATTCTCTTCAATAATCTTTTTAATTGTTTTTCCTGTAAAATAGTAGTCTTCCAAAATCTCACGCATTTTTATTTCTGAAACTTCTTTAAATTCATTTCCTCTTGTATCATAGTCAAAACTATTTAAGATGTCTGTACGATTCATTTTAAGTAACCCCTATAACTTTAATATAGTAATTCCTCATAACTACTCTTGATCGTCAACTTTGACAACAAATGATTGAATAGTCCTCGCATTTTCTTCACTAGGGTAGCCAATTGCATTCATGTAAAAAGCAGTATCCTCTTTTTTAAAGCTATCGACTAAGTGGTGATGACCACAAATCCATCGTTTGGCTTTAAAATGGTTTACAGGAGAGACATAGCATTCATTGAATGGAAATAGACTGTTGATTGGTTGGATTGGAGGTATATGACTAACCATGACATCAATATCTACTAATGAATTGTAGAAAGACAAATCTTGATCATGATATTCTTTCCAGATGAATGTTGAATTATTCTGACAAGAAAAAATAAAATGGCTGTCATTACTTTGATTTTTATAAAACTCATAGCTTTCTGCTGTGGTTAAGTTATACCATAGCCTTGATCCAGCAAACTTTACTCTATCAATCGTAACGACTTGATTCTGAAGAATATGAACATTGTCAATTTCACTAAAATGATTCTGTATCTCTAATAAGCGGTTTTCTGAGCAGTAATCGTACTTTTTCCTTTGCGACTGTGATGTAAGATAATGATCGTGATTACCGAAAACAACCAATACATGCTGATAATACAAGCCAAAAGTTTCAATCATCGTAATAGTTTGCAAGTTGTATTCCGAATAATCTCCTGCTAGGACTAAAACATGACCTCTGATATCAGAAACAAAATTATTCTCAACAAATGATCGTATCTGTCGCTTCTGCTTCTGAGGATTCTTGTGAAAAGGAATATAGTGACTTAAGTGAAGATCCGATACATAGTCAACTTGCATAAGTCCTACAACTCCCCTTATGACTTGGATCAAGTTTAATCGTAGAGCCTTTTGGTAGACGTATATTGTTAACCCGTTCAGCGTTTGTTCTAGTCCGAACAACCTGCATCACTGTGTAAGGAGCCTCACGATTAGAATCACCTTTTACAGAAAAATATACTCTTCTTACTTTTTGCCAACCAGCTACTTCGACTAATTCAGGAGAAAAAACTAAGGCCGGTTTTTCCTTTCTTCCTTTTTTACTAATGTCTACCACCTTGATTTCTTCCAATATTTATCCCTCCAGTTAAATAATTTCGAGTAAAAATTTTATGCCGAGTGAACAAACCTACTTTTCTTTTCGGGGTACAAAAAAATGAGTCTTTTCGAGAGAAGTCCCCCCCATTTTTCTGAAGACTGTCACTATGAATTATTTTCTTTTTCACACAATATCGTGCTACCACACTTAAAGAATACTATATATAACTAATCAAGTAAATTTACACAGCTAAAAAAGACTATTAAATAAGAACCAAGTCAACGCTACGACAAGTTTAAATAACTACAAACACATTTATAAAATCTGAATTTTATTAACTACCTAGTAAAATAATGAAAACTCCCACCCAAGGATCGATATCAAGACTATCTATTGTACTTAAAACTTACCTCAGACTGATGGACTTCTCCAAATATCTATTATTAATCTACAAATGACCAAAACAAAAAGTGATATTTCCCTGTTTAACTTTATCGCTAAAAGGAAATATCACTTTATCAGTATTTATTTTATGCTTGTTCAAAATTAGCTTGCTACGACTAGTAAGCCAAACCACTTGATACTCTACTCTAATAACCAGTCAACGATATATTTAATCTCGATAACATTCACTTGTTTCATTTCTTGATAATAGCTACTAACCAATATCTTCTTACAACTATCAGTAATTTTATTGAAATCCTCCGTTGCATCAATAGCCTCTGACAAATCAAAAACGACCTTAGCATATACAGTCTTATCTAGTTGTTTAGCAATAAATCCTATTTCTCTATTATCAAAATATCCAATATCAACATGATAGCCTCGTCGCTTTAATTCCATATATACAATGTTTTCCATGGTACAAGTGTTATCAGTATCTCGACCAATCATGCTTCTACTCAAACCAGAATCAACCATGAAATACTTGCTATTTGTTTTTAAATATTCATGATTCTCAATATCATATTTCTTTGCTTTATCAAACAGATAGCTTGTTTTCAAGAGATTTAGGTATCGACTTACTGTAGGGACAGAAGTTACGACTCCTCTATCATTCAAAGTATTCGAGATTTTAGATGCATTCAAAAATGACCCAATATTCGTTACTAAAAAACTAATAACACCTTTTAATGACGCTGAATCTTTTATGAACGATTTATAAATGACATCTCTTAAAACACTACTAGCAAATATTCCTTGAAGGGTTATATCTTTTGATTCTTCATGTGTTAGCAAGGCTGCTGGCATCCCACCATACTTCTCAAATTCATCATAAGCTTCATCGATGAGCCTTGAATCTGATGACAGCTGTTTCACTTGTAAAAATTCTTTGAACGACAAAGGATAGACTGAAATCTCACTACAGCCACCATGTAATTCGTCTGAAAGGATATCAGCATTTGATCCAGCTACCATAACATCACAATCATAATCGGCCTTTAAATCATTTATCACCCGTTGCCAGCCGGTTACTAATTGTATTTCATCAAGCAACCAATAGATTCTATCTTGGATTTGAAGGTGCAATTTATTTAAAGCGGTTCTTAACTTTTCTTCATTGTTGATAGATTGATAGTCATAACTTTCAAAGTTCATGTAAACAATATTTCTATCTGGTATCCCTTCATTGATTAAGTGTATTTTATATAGCTTCATTAAGGATGATTTTCCCGAACCACGAACCCCAGTCAAAATTTTGATGTCATCAGAATCTTTGAACTGTAACATCTTATCTAAGTAGATAGGCCTTTCGAACACAATTCTCCTCCTCAATGCTTCCTTGCTTCTATTCAACGGATATAAAGTTACGTTTAAATAATCAGGAAACTACACTATTTTTAAAGATAACTTTCAATTGATGATAATCACTGAACTCATTCAAGCTTAGACAAATAACGATAAATTGTTGTACGTGATACATCCCATTTTTCAGCTATCGTTTTTATTGGTGTTCCGTTGTCAACTAGGGTTTTTAATAACTCTAAATCCTTTCCAGTTAACTTTTCAGGTCGTCCACCCACTCTTCCTCTTGCCCTGGCAGCGGCACGTCCAGCAGCAGATCTTTCCAAGATAAGGTTTCGCTCAAACTCAGCAAATGCTGCGAAAAGGTGAAACATTAACTGACCCGTAGAGCTTGATTTATCCATCGTAATTGACTCTTGAAGGCTATGGAAACTTATGCCCCGTTCATTCATTCTATTTACCAAAGTAATCAGATCTTCCATATTCCTACCCAATCTATCTAACCGCCAGACAACTATCTCATCCCCACTGCGAGCAAAATCTAAAGCAGATTCCAATCCAGGACGATGGCTTTTTGCTCCGCTAATATGATCTGTAAAAACTTTCTCACACCCAAATTTATTTAAACTATCTAGTTGTAAATCTAAATTCTGCAATCCAGTTGATACTCTAGCATATCCTATTTTCATTATGTCATCTCCTCGATGTCCCCAGTGTAACATAACTTAATTAAAAACGTATAACTGAACATAGATTTTGTTACAAGTTTATGGACACTTTTTCCATAAGAAATACTATTATTTGAGCAGATAAACGAAATGTCCAGAAAATGGTCATTTTCTGGACACTCCTTTTCACTACAATTTGCTTATATAGTTTGTGTAAATAGATTCAAAATAATAACTTGTATAACTATCATTTTCCATACGAAATAAAAAAAGAAAGCCTCTCCAGAGAACTTTCTAATTAACTCTATAAAAATCAATAAAAGGTCAATCAATATTCTTCCAAAACATTACTTTCTTTTTTGCATCATAACCAATATTTTCTAGACTATCCACAATAAAATTACAATTTTCATTTTTACAAGTACTATGATGTATACCTTGTCTACGTAATTCTTCATACGCATCATAGTAACTAGGATAATTGTCCTCTAAATCGTCAATAATATCTATATATTTTGGATTCAGTATAAATCCACTTTCTTTACACTTCGGACAAATCATTTCAATTTCCAATATAAATTACTCTCCCATCTGATCATTTTCAATTTTAAAATCTATGTTTAGATCTAAATGTAGTTCATCAAAAAGGTCTTCCACATTGCCTATTAAAGGAACTAGCTCAATCATTTCTCCGTTTAGAAATTCGTCTCTTTTCTCTGAATAGTACTCAGTGATTTTCTCCAAGTTAATATCTTTAACAAAATTATAATGTCGTAAATCTTCTTGCCAGAAATAAGAAATTGCCTTACCACTTTTTCTTAATTGATATTCCATTCGATTGTGCTCAAAATCTGGATAAATTCTTTCATTATCTTAATTGTCAAATTAAGTTAGACAAATCATCAATACTTACGTAACTCAAAAATACTTCCAAAGGTGTTCGATAA
>NZ_JARPZC010000025.1:0-15021 GCF_031927985.1 Enterococcus dongliensis | reverse complement strand
GATTTAACACGTTAAATATATGTTCTTAAAGTAAAAACATTGATGTTAATGGATTTTTAGTAATTTACTCTTGATAAAACCCGTTACCAAGTAAAGCAGATACGATGATGACAGACAGGATGAACAAATTATGTGAATTGATGGGGATTCCTTTAATTGATCACGTGATTGTGGGAGGAGATAATCGAGAGTTTTTTAGCTTCAAGGAAAAAGGGTTGATATCTAATCCAAGAATTACTTTGACGAACGACTATAAAACTCTAGACTTTCCATCCCCAATGATAGCTGAGCGAGGGAAGGTAAGGTGAATGTGAGTGGATGGAGGCAGATTTACAGAAGAAGAGCTGGCTATTGCAAAGAGTGTTGATTTAACAGCAGTAGCTACTAACCTTGGATATACAGTAAAACGTGTGGGTAGATATCACACGCTGAAGGAAATGGACTCTGTAAGAATTTATGATAAAAGTCATTGGTTTCGCTGGTCAAGGCAGTATGAAAAGGGAAGCAACGGTGGTTCACAGATTGATTTCCTTCGAGTTTTTGCTGGAATGGAAGTGAAAGAAGCAGTGTTTTGGCTTTTGGACTTTGTGGGTTATCAAAGAATGCAGGAAGATAACAGAATGTCAGAATTAATGTATCGGGTAGAACCAGAATCACCAAAGGTAAAAGAGTTTGTACTACCATTACCAGCTAGGGATAATTCTTATTTGTACTCGTATCTAAGGGAAGAACGCGGATTAAGCGATCAGGTCATTGACTATTTTATTGATAAGGATTTGATTTATGAGAGCAGACATTATCATAATGTGGTCTTTAAGGGAAATGACAAAGACGGAATGACTAGATTTGCAAGTATGAGAGGGGTTTTTGATAGGGAAGGTTCTTCATTTAAATGCGATGTTGCTGGAAATGATAAGAACTATGGATTTAATGTAACGAATGCAGAAAGTTCTGAACTGATTGTATTTGAAGCAGCTATCGATCTTATGAGTTATACGGATATTTTTTCTGATTTTGAAACAAATAAGCTTGCTCTTGGAATGCTTGCAGATGCTCCACTGATTATGTTTCTAACAGAGAATCCACAGATCTCATTCATACGGTTTTGCCTTGATAATGATGAGCCAGGGAGAAAGGCTTCATTGGAATTATGTGAGAAATACTATGGACTTGGTTATGAAGTGGAGGATAGTCCACCACCAATTGGTTTTAAAGATTATAACGAATGGCTAGTGGCAAAGAAACGAGATTTGGAATTTCCAAAGAACTGTTCAGAAAAAGGGATGCATGCAAAATAAGCAGATTACGGTTTGGATTTGTATGCAAAACATTTGTCTACAGGAATTCTCCTAAAAACCAATGTCTATTGTTTTGATTTGTATTCAAAATTTATGTCCAGTGTTTGGGATTTAAGTGATAGCAGAAAGTGCCATCAAAACGAGGCAGTGATAGCAGAAAGTGCACTCACAAAGCAAAAGTGATAGTAAAAAGTGCTATCACAATTATAAGGTAATCAAAGTTAGGAAAAGTCTATATAAAAAGTGATAGCAGAAAGTGCACTCATAATTGCCATGTGATAGCAGAAAGTGCATTCACAAGGCAAAAGTGATAGCAAAAAGTGCTATCACTCGTATATAGAAGGGGGTTTAGGGGATTTTCCCCTAACTAGATGCTTCGAAAGCCAGAGATGGCTTAGAAGCGTATCTAGCAGTGGACACCGGGAACTTTACGGGGGACATTAGAGCAAGGATAGAATTCACAAAGACAGATAAGGAGGTGCAAGGGAGTGATGGAACAGGAAATTGAATTATTTACAAAACCAGAAGAAGTGATTCAGTGGATACAGAAAAGTGGTTTGTCTTTTGATTTTTCGGTTGAAGATGCAGAGATTCTTCTTGGTTATTTGGAAGGTCATGATTATACCATTGGACAAGACAAAGAAGGGACTCTCTATCGAACAGATATTGCAGAGGTTCAAGGTGAGACGGAAGTGTATTCAATGGATGAGGTAATTGATATTGTCTGCCAATGGAATTATGAAAAGATTCTTGAGGAAGATGAAGGTCGTAATAATCCAAAGGATTTCATGGATTTTACAGAGCATCAAAAAGAATATGAGAAATTGAAATTGGATGAAATGCGATTAGACAGATTATTTGATATGACTCGATTTGGAAGAGAAATGGAAGCGTTAGCAGTTAAGCTTGCGAATGAGTTCATAGAGAACCTGAATCAGCATAAAGAGATTGATACAGCCGTGCGTGTAGTATCTGAAGGTATACAGCAGAATTCAACAGGTAACAGAGGAAGGTGAGGAGATGGCAGATAGTATTCATTGTATTAAGAAGACGTTGCGTTTGATGCCAGAAGAGGCTAAAATTCTGGCAGAAAAAGCAAAGGAAGCTGGGATGAATGAAGCAGAGTATGTGCGCTTATTAATCCGACAGAAGCCAAACGACTATCCTGAGATTCGTAAACTCTTAAAGACATTGATTAATGAAGTGAATCGGATTGGAATTAATATCAATCAGATTGTCTTCAATCATAATTCCGGGCTATATTCGGAGGATGATAAGAGTCGATTGGTAGCATATATGAGAAAGTTGAATTCTGCTGTGAATGAGGTGGTGATGCAGATTGGCAATTAGTAAGATCCTTCATATGAAAGACTGTGGAGGACATTTTCATGGAAAGCACCTGAAAAGTTCACTGGAGTATATTTTAAAACCAGAGAAAACACAGGATGGCAGACTGGTAGGAGCAATCAATTGTCAGGTAGATACAGCATTTGAACAGATGAAAGAAACGAAACGACTATTTGGAAAGATTGATAAGCGGCAGGGATATCATTTGATCCTTTCTTTTAAAGAAAATGAGGTCGATCCAGATACTGCAATGGAAATCACACAGAAATTCGTTCAGGAATACCTTGGGAAAGAATATGAAGCTGTATATGCGGTTCATGATAATACGGAACATGTGCATTCCCATATCGTTTTTAACAGTGTCAGCTTTGTTTCAGGTAAGAAGTATCGTTATGAAAAAGGGGATTGGGCAAGAGATATTCAGCCCATAACTAATAGATTATGCGAAGAGTATGGTCTATCCATCATTGATATTGAAGAAGGAAAGGGAGAACGGGCAAATGAGAATTATAAGGACTGGAGCGAATACCGTGAAGGAAAGTTTGTTTGGGCAGATATGATAAAACGCGATTTGGATTCTTGTATTATTCAGGCAAATTCTTTTGATGACTTTGTGGATTTATTGAAAGAGAAAGGCTATGAAACAAAGCAGGGAAAGCATCTTGCTGTAAAACCTCCAGGAATGACACGGTTTAAACGATGTAAGTCGCTGGGAGAGAATTACTCCGAAGAGCAGATTTGGGAGCGAATCAAGAAGGAAGACTTGGAATTCTATCAGGCGCAGAAGGAATTGGCAAAACCGCAAATTGTGAAGTGCTATATAAAGCGATATAGGAGAGCTAGAATGTCAGGTCTTCAAAAGCGATATTATGCAAGGTTATATCGGACTGGGCAGCTAAAGAAGAAGCCCTATAGTCAGGTGTGGAAATACAAGAATGACATAAGAAAGATGCATAAACTTCAGCAACAATATCTGTTTTTAGCAAGGCACGACATTCACAATGTGGTCGATTTGGAAGCAACGATTGAGAATCTGACGGATAAGAGAAAGGATTCTTCATTTGAAAAGAGTAAAGTATATCGGGCACGGCAGAGATGTGTAAACTTATTTTCTATTTTGGATGAGTTAGAAGTATTGAAACCGGCAGAAGAGTCTTTTCAAAAAGGAGATGATTTTTTTATCGATGAACACAATCAATGGACTTTATTGTCAGAGCAACTCCTTAGCGAGGGATATACTCTAGAGGAGGTGGAGAAATTAGGAAGCTTTTACAAGGAACAAATAGCTTCTACAATTGCGAAAGAGAAAGCAGTATTTCGTGAATTGAATCTTGGAAAGTCAATCTGGAAGGATCTGATTTCAGACAATACAGAAAAGACAAAACAGGAAGAAATCAGTAAAGAGAAAGAAATAGACAAAGACAGGAAAGAGCAGCCAAAACGATAGGCTGTTATTTTTATGTAGACAATGAGACAAGTAATGCATGCTTGCATGCAAATACATTTGACAAATGTCCATAGGAGAGACGAAAGTCGAGTTTTAGAAGGAGGTATTTATGGAACAAGCACTTAGTAAATCAGAAATCGGTAAGCATATTGACATTCTAAAGTCTGGAAAGCGATATGGTGAGGAAATTATAGCATTGATTAAGGATGATTTGGAATATGGTTTTTCAAAGGAACAGACAGAGTTGTATTTAAAGTCTGGTTACAACATTGGACAAATGAGGGTATATTCGGAATGTCTGCGTGATGGTAAATCGGAAGAGTTTTTATCCTTAATAGAACGAACAGAACTAACTGCACCTCAGATGCAGATAGCATTTGAATTCTATAAAAAGGGTGTACCGATTGAGACAATTGAAGAGGTTGTAGCAAGGAAGGAAACACCGATTGCTATGAAGACTGCTTTTAGTAAATTTTTAGAACAGATTCAGATGGTAAAGCAAGAGACGGCTACAGAACCAGAATATGTGCAGGAACTTGTCAAGAAGATGGAGGAGATTGTTAGTAAAATCTGTGTTCAGGAGCAGCGATACGATGCTTTGAATGAAAAGCTTACTATATTTGAATCTACGAAGGCAGATGAACAGATTAGGGAGAATCTTGTGAAAGAGAATGCTGATAAAGAGCAATTGTTAAATGATCAGCAGGACAAACTGAATCAAGCAAATTCAGCAATTTCTAGATTACGAGAACAGATAGAGTTTAAGGATAAGGAGATGAATCGTATGAGCAATCGCATTGAAACTTTAGAGGATAAATTGCTTCATGCCACGAATGTGAATACAGTTACATCTTCAGAACCAAAGAAGGAAGAGGAACAAAGCGTTCAAGGTGAGATCAAGAAAGAAGGTGCAGCTATGACACAGCAGACCATTTTAAAAGAACCAATTGGTATACCAATTTTTTATCAGGTGCCGGTCGTTGATATGCAGGGTAGAGTGGTTCAGAAAGTTCAGGTGGACAGATCAGAATCTAAAACCAATGGAGTGATAGCATTACTATCTAAACTATGCTTTAAGAAGAAATCCAGAGCGGATATCGTAAAGCTAGTTGCAAGTGGTGATCTGGCGCCAGCTCAGCTGATTCAGATTAAGAGTGGAATTGAAAAGGGTCTTACAGAAGGACAGTTAGTTGAACTGATTAATAATAATGTAGCAGCTGAGAAGATGAAAGAAATTATTGAAATTGCTGTTTTGGAAAACAGCATGGCATATTAGGAGGCATGTATGAATTTAGAAATCATAGAAGAGGCAGCGTTTGTTATGAATGAGGCAAAGCATCGTTTTACAGGATCTCAAAAGGAATTTGTAGTGCAGTTTGCTTTTAAAACTGCAAATAAGGACTTAACAAGCAAACTGATTGAAGAGCTTCGACAGTCAGAGAATGAAACACAGTCAGCTCAGATTATTCAGAACTATTCAGCGATGATTCAGGAGAAGCCAAATTGGGTGGCGCCGTGCTGAGTGGATATAATGCTTCACATTCTATTTAAAGTTTTCAACAGAAGTGCTGACGCTACCGACTGGTGCGCTAGCACTTTTTAATCTCGATATATCCCTTTTCAAAATATGTTATACTATATTATAAAATACTTTTGAAAGGTACAGACAAGGGTTGTCAAAACTATGAAGAAAGAAAGAATAAAAGAAATCTGCCATCTCGCACAGGTATTTCACTCAACCTATAAAATTTCAGTTCTAATAAAAGATGACAAGAATATAAACATAGCTCTTGGTAATATTGAAGTTGACAAGAATTTGTTTCCTATTGATTATGATATGAGCCAATATTGGATTGAAGATTTACCAGGATTCAGAATCGGAGTTCATCCTCTTGGTGCTGTCCGATGCACATTTGAATCTGATGATAAAGCAATGTACGTTCAGATTGGTCCAGTGATGGTAGAGAACATTAACCCATTGATGATTTATCAGGGAAGCAATGACAATGAATGGACTGTGCTCGATATCAGAAAGTTTAGTGAAATATGTGTGATGATGTATTACTTTGCATTAGATAAGAATTTATCTTTTTCTATTGAGAGTTTAGTGAATAAACTGGTACAATTTTTTTCGACTGATATCATGGGACTACAAACGTCTGAGCTTTCAAAGCGGACGATTGAACAAAGTTATCAGGACTTACGAACAAGACTTGAGCTTGTCCAAAATGGTGATATAACTACACTTAAACAGCTGAACCGGGATCAAGATTACCTTAATGCACTTTTTGAATTTTGTAATAATGAACAATCAACAAAATCCATGCTGACATTCTGTCTGTATCTATCGATGTACTATGCTATTGCTGGCGGTCTTCCTATTGAAATGTCAGGTGCAATCAGTAGCTATTACGGAAATCGCTTTAGTTCTCTGAGAAAAAGAGAAGAGTCCGTTGCTATGTATAACAGTATTTTGGAGCATTTCGCTTTAAGTACTGCAGATTATAGAGTATCTGGTGTCTCTTCAGACATAGCAAAAGCAGTCAGGATGATTAAAAGAAATATCAACCGTCAGCTCACCATTCAGTCAATATGCACAGAAATTGGTCTAAGTCAGTATCACTTCATGCGTAAATTCAAGATAGATATAGGTATGACTGTTGGTGCATACATTAAGAAGGAGAAAATAGCATATGCCAAATTTCTATTGGTATATACGAATCAGTCAATATCAGAAATTAGTGAATATCTTATATTTAACTCACAAAGTTACTTCACATCCGTGTTTAAAAAAGAAACAGGAAAAACGCCTTTTGAATATAGAAAGAGTGATTTGTAAAGCTGATGGCTAATGCAAAGAATCAATTGCGGCAATCCTTTTGTATCTTTTTCCAGTGTGGCTGCGGTTTCTGTTGACGGGAACAGCAGGGCATATGCGGAATCTGGTGTCGGATGAGATAACGGATCAGTTACTTTGTTTTTATCAGAAAAGGTGTAAGCTAAAACTTAGGTTAGCCATTGCGCTAGCGATTTGGTACAATAAGGGGGAAGTTGAATTATATTTGAAACGATAGGAGGGAGAAGCAAATGAAATCTACAACTAAAGTAACATTTAAAGAACTTCATGTATAGGTGGCTGTGACAAGCTTTACATGGAGTGGAATAATTATTGTCCGAAGCCACCTTTGCAATTGCTAGTACTTACGCAAAGGAGGATATGAAAATGCAATACAAAATAATTAATGGTGCCGTTTACTATGATGGTAATATGGTGTTGGAAAACATCGGTATTGAAATCAATGATAATGAAAAGATTGCTATTGTTGGTAGAAATGGATGTGGAAAAACAACCTTGCTAAAAGCTATTATAGGCGAAATTGAATTAGAAGAAGGAACTGGTGAAAGTGAATTTCAAGTAATAAAGACCGGTAACCCTTATATTAGCTATTTAAGACAGATGCCTTTTGAAGATGAAAGTATATCAATGGTGGATGAAGTCCGTACGGTATTTAAGACGCTTATTGATATGGAAAACAAGATGAAACAGCTGATAGATAAAATGGAGAATCAATATGATGATAAAATCATCAATGAATACTCTGATATCAGTGAAAGGTATATGGCTCTTGGAGGTCTAACCTACCAAAAAGAATATGAAACGATGATTCGTAGTATGGGTTTTACTGAAGCAGATGATAAAAAACCCATTTCTGAATTTTCAGGTGGTCAGCGAACTAAGATAGCTTTTATAAAAATACTTTTAACAAAGCCAGACATTCTATTACTTGATGAACCTACTAACCACCTTGATATAGAAACAATACAATGGTTGGAGAGTTATTTGAGAAGTTATAAATCTACATTGGTTATTATTTCCCATGATAGAATGTTTCTTAATCGAATTGTGAATAAGGTTTATGAAATCGAATGGGGAGAGACCAAATGTTATAAAGGTAATTATTCAGCCTTTGAGGAGCAAAAACGAGAAAATCATATCAAACAGCAAAAAGATTACGATTTGCAACAGATAGAAATTGAAAGGATTACACGCTTGATTGAACGTTTTCGTTATAAACCTACGAAAGCTAAAATGGTGCAATCTAAAATTAAATTATTACAGCGTATGCAAATATTAAATGCACCAGACCAATACGATACAAAAACTTATATGTCTAAATTTCAACCGAGAATCAGTAGTTCAAGGCAAGTATTAAGTGCTTCAGAACTTGTGATAGGCTATGATACTCCTCTTGCAAAGGTTAATTTCAACCTTGAAAGGGGACAGAAGCTTGGAATTGTTGGGAGTAATGGTATTGGTAAATCCACGTTGCTTAAAACACTTATGGATGGTGTGGCAGCATTGTCTGGAGATTTTAAATTCGGATACAATGTTGAAATTAGCTATTTTGACCAACAGCTTGCTCAAATCAGTGGAGATGATACACTATTCGAAATTTTTCAAAGCGAATACCCTGAGCTAAATGACACAGAGGTCAGAACTGCTCTTGGCTCATTTCAGTTTAGTGGAGATGATGTTTTTAGACCGGTGTCCTCTTTGTCAGGTGGAGAAAAGGTTAGATTGACATTATGTAAATTATTATATAAACGTACTAATGTTTTAATCTTAGATGAACCGACAAACCACATGGATATTATTGGAAAAGAGAATTTAGAGAATATCTTATGCAGTTATCAAGGTACAATTATTTTTGTGTCACATGATAGATATTTTACTAATAAGATTGCTGACAGATTACTTGTTTTTGATAAGGATGGTGTAGAGTTTGTACAATCTACTTATGGTGAGTACGAGAAAAAAAGGATGAATTCTGAAAAGCCATTTAATAACATTAAAGTTGAGCAGAAAGTAGAGAAAAATAACACAGTAAAAGGCGATCGTAACTCCATTGAGAAGGAGAAGGTTAAGAAGGAGAAACGAATTGAAAAGCTTGAAGTGTTAATAAATCAATATGATGAAGAATTAGAAAGATTGAATAAAATCATTTCTGAACCAAACAATTCTTCTGATTATATGGTACTGACGGAAATACAAAAATCAATTGATGATGTTAAAAGGTGTCAGGGTAATTATTTTAATGAATGGGAACAGTTGATGAGAGAATTGGAAGTTATGTAATTTTTGAGTTATGCAATAAGGATGTAAAAGTGTTAATGATACATTCTGGTTGTTGAAAATGTAAAAAAATTAATGAATTTTTATTAGATATAATCGCTATGTGAAGACCTTTTGAGTTTGCCGCATAGCGGTTTTTATTATCTATACTTTGGAATTGTCAAGAAAAGTGTAGTCGTATAAACTCACTAAATTTCCTTTGATTGTTATGCTGCCAGAAGTTGTTCTTCCAGCTGAACAAAATTATTACGATTTATATGAAAAGTTGTTGCCTGGATGCCAATTCCATAAAATGGGTTGGGCAATGGGGGTTGTCTGGACAAAATAACTTAAAGCTGTGGCTTTGAAAAGTTGAATTTGTGATTGTTTTCAGAGCTATCGGGTGCTTTAGTATAAATAACAATGAATAAAAAATCAGCCTGTATCTTATGTTACTATTAAGTAATTTAAGATACAGGTTTTACTATTTTTGAAATAAGTACCTTCCACTTCAAATACATGTATTCAAAGTGAAAGTATTGATTTAAATGATTCTTTTGTAATTTACTCTTGATAAGATACGCAACCAAGTGAAGCAGATAAATTATTTACAGAACGCATCAAAGAAGCTGGCGACCTATTAGGAATTTCCCTACTCGACCACCTCGTTGTTACGAGCAATCGTTACTATAGTTTTCGAGAGAATGGCGGATTGTAGAAGGAAGCAAAGCACAGGCTCAAAAAGAGCCTGTGGCTTTGATGAAAGGAGAAAACACGATGAAATACCCCAAACTATTGCAACGGTTAGAAACATTAGAAATGGTTACTTATTTTCATGATGACAATGCTGAAGATATGTACAGAAATATCATGCAGATTGTAGCCACTGCAAAACCACAAACCAAAGAACAAGAACACCAAATTATTTATGACACATTGTACTTATTAGAAACTATGCATTACGAACCCCTACTAGATGAGCCTTTAAGCGAGTTTAAAGTAGAAGAACGTGAGCCAAACAACTAAACTGTAAAGAAAGAGCGTTTGACAAAAGTTTGTCATACGCTCTTTTTTTAAACCAAAAAATAAATACAAACAAACGGCCATTCTATTTTAAATAGAATGGCCGTTTGTTTGTATTGAATGCGGTGGTGTGTCCCCCACCCTACCGCATTGAATTCGCTTAACAGTCGTTTCTGTTACAATAATAGCTGGCAACTAGTGACATCATATTTAAGGCAGTATCTAAATTAGCTCGAGGTAGTGTCTTTTTTTGCCACCTCATTTTTTCGAATCCCCCACCCTTGGATTAATTCTTCTTCGGTTTCTTTTTCTATTTCCTCTACTGTCCGAATTGTTTGTCCCCTATCATCTACATCAGGGACTGTTTGATTTTCTTTCTTCGCGTTTCTGAATAAGTTCAATTCAAATTGTACGCTATTAAATAAGTCTACTTTGTCTTCTTGAGAGAGATTTTGTTTGATGTATTCATTAAGTGCTTCACGTAACAGTTCATCACGAGAAAAATTGGTGGCATATTTTTCTACCAGAATACGTGACGTAGCATTTAGCAATGGCGAAAGCTTGATGGGTGTTTTTACTGCATAGACGCGATCAAACTTTCGAACAGGTGCACCCACTAACCGTTTCTTTCCTTGGGATAGAGCAGAAGGTCGTTTTAGTTGTCGGTATTCTTGCTTTTGTGGGCATTTCTTATTTTAACAATAAGAATCAACCACCAGTGACACCAACAGCCACCACCGCAAGCAAAGAAAGCAACCAGTCAGAAACAAGCGGAGAAGCCACAGAAAACAGCTCACAAGCCGTTCAAGGTTCAAGCGACCATTTACTCAAATTAAGTGCGAAAGAGCGAGCAGACGAAGCGACAGAAGCTTTTGAGAGTTGGTACAAGTCTTTCTCTAATGGTGACGTGATTTTAGAAATCAACAAAGAATTATTGAAAGAAGGATCAGGCGGTACAAGCCCGATTGAATTACAAACAAAACTGATTGATAACTTAAAAGCCAAATTTGGCGATAAGGTATCAGATGATTTTTATACAGGGCTACAAGCAAGTTTCAATTTCAATCCAGTGATCGTTGACGGTACCAAAGGGCTAACGATTTCTAAGCAAAATGACGATAAAAGCCAATTGTTGCGTACCTGGTTCTTAGATACCCAAAAAACAGAAAAGAATACGAAAATTGTTTTGCGTAATGATTTTCCCTATGAGTGGGCAGATTGGCGGAACAAAGGACAACATGATGAAAAAGTAGGATCAATGTTTTCACAAATTGATTGGGATAATGATTTGAGATATGAGGTTATAGGGCTAGTAACTAGCAAACAAGAGAAGAATATTGAAAACATTGGTGGAGTATTTGTAGTTATGCAATACAACGAAAAAATAGGAAAGTGGCAAGTTAGTGGAACGATTGGTGGTGTAATGTAATATGGACGTAATAGACCAAATAAAAGATACAGGATCGGATATTTTAAGTTCTACTGGTGAGGCTATCTCTAATGTCTTTGAGGGCGTAAAAGAGAGTGTGGATAGTGTATTGCACCCTATTGATACCTTGTTAGGGAATTGGGGCAGTGACTTGTTAGAAGCCAGTATGAAAATTGCCAATAAGACGACTTTTGATATTCCCAATATCGAATTGATTAGTACCATTACCAATGTGTTTGTCTTTGCAACGACAACCTTTGCGATTTGTATTGTGTTGTATAAGGTCATTGAAGCGCAAATACAAGCTTCTAATGGGAGTGGTGACGCATTGACCGCTAATATTGTTCAAAAGCTGTTTTACTCGTCTATTGCCTTAGCAACGTTGCCCTGGGCAATGAACTTTTTTATCAAAAAGATTGTTGCACCAATCGGGGAATATGTGATTCAACAAGTCGCTAATGATTTGAACGTGGAAACGATCGGCGAACGTTTGCGTAATTTCTTAGTTTCCAATTTCTTTAATGGTGGCGTTAGTGCCGTTGTTCTCTTTGTTTTTGTGATCTTCTTTGCCTTTTCCATTGCCAAGTATTTTGTAGCGATCTGTGTCTTTTATGCCGATTTCTTGGTACTGACTATGTTAACACCATTAGTTGCCTTATCGCTTTTAACAGACGAACAAAATTACTTTCAAATATGGATCAAAGAACTGTTATCCGAAGCACTCACAATGCTTATTAAGCTTATTTTGTACTTACTCATGATTACACTCATGATTGCTGAAAAATACACGTTACCAAACTTTATGTTAATGGTTGGTTGTGGCTTGTTGATTATCAAAACACCGTCAGCCCTACAAAATATGTGGTATTCAACCAAAGTGTCAAAAGGTGGCGGACTTGGAAACTTAGCAATGATGGCTATGTTTAGAAAATAAGAGAGGGGGATAACGATTGTCTTATTATTTTGAAATACGAATTATTCTTCCCGAAGAAGAAAAACAATTTTTGAATCGAAAATTAAGTAAAAGCGAATTATCCGAAGTCACACACTATTTACAACAAAAGACAAGTCGAGGAATTCCAGTTAAATTTCGTGTAGGTATTTTTAGAGTAGAAGATCAAACAAAAATTATGTCTGTTACGCTGAATACAAAAAATACCAAAGAAACGGACGTAATTAACTTGTTATTAAATCGAGTAACAGATCAACACGTTTTAGTTTACTTGAATGAACCAACAGAACCAACAACGCTTAATACGCAAGAATTAAATCGTCAGGAGTTAAAAACGAGTAATGAACGCCAAGAAATACCGCAGACAGAAATTCCAACTGAAACAGTAAATGAACCTAGTGTTATTAAGGAAATATCGAAAAAGAACCAAGCAAAACAAACGAATAGTAGAAAAGAATCACTATCAGAATCCATAACCAAGAAAAATGTTCCCAGAATTCATTTGTTCATATCTATTTTGACTCTTTTTATTGTATTATTGATAGGAATAAGTGTTATTCAACAAGTACAACTTCAATCAGTAAAAAAAGAGAGCGAATTATTGGAAGAACAAATTGAACGTGTCAAAGAAACGGATATTTCTCAATCGAAAATAGATACTTTTGGAAGATACTTTTTGACTTACTATTTTTCACAGGAAAAAAATCAAGAAAATTATCAGTCAAGTTTAAGAACATATGTATCCGAAAAGGTAGATATATCCGATTGGAAAGCGTTAGGGAAAACGCTTAAGAGTGTCAATTACTATGGTAGTGAACAAACAAAAAAAGGGTATAGCGTTGAATACCTTCTAAATGTTTCAGTAGACAATCGTAGTAAAATGCAAAAAATCACTTTTGAGGTTGAACCAACTAAAAACGGCTTTCTTGTGACAACTCAACCAAAACTTACAGACTTCTCTTTTAACTGAAATACGCTAAAAAGAGAGTGCTTAAACAATGGGAAAAATTAATTTAAATCAAATTTACACAGCAAAAGAAATGAGTGAAAGGATAGGTAAGAATAGAAATTACCTATCCCAAGCTTACCGTAACAACAAACATGAAATACTTAAAAATTTTAATTATCGAAAAATTGGTGGAACAATTATTTTCTCTGATAATCCCAATAATGATTTATCGCAATTGATTACAGCAAAAGAAGCAAGCCAGTTGTTAGGAAAGAATGATGAATACTTTGCCCACATTTATAAACGGTTTCCTCATAGACTAGAGGGAATCGATCACATTTATACAGGTAAAACATTATTCTTAACGAAAGAATCGCTAGAAGCTTTTAAAAAAAAGATGAATAAAAATGTCAGATAAAGCATATTTATGATATACTATTTATGTACACAAATATTAATTTTTAAGGAGAGAAGAAAATGAAAAAATTTGCCCTCTTAACACTATTCAGCACTGCTTTATTAGTATCAGCACCGATTGTCAGTTTTGCAGACGAAACCGCAAGTAGCAGTGATATTAATATCTTAGCCGATGATGATCCAGTCGTTCCAGTAGAACCAACCGATCCAACTACTCCAGTTGATCCAGTTGATCCAGTTGATCCAGTTGATCCAGTTGATCCAGTTGATCCAGTTGATCCAGTTGATCCAGTTGATCCAGTTGATCCAGTTGATCCAGTTGATCCAGTTGATCCAGTTGATCCAGTTGATCCAGTTGATCCAGTTGATCCAGTCGATCCAACCGATCCAACGGAACCAACAGAGCCAACAGAGCCAACGGAACCAACAGAGCCAACGGAACCAACAGAGCCAACGGAACCAACGGAACCAACGGAACCAACAGAGCCAACGGAACCAACAGAGCCAACGGAACCAACAGAGCCAACAGAGCCAACGGAACCAACGGAACCAACGGAACCAACGGAACCAACGGAGCCAACGGAACCAACGGAACCAAGCAAGCCGACAGAGCCAACAGAACCAAGTAAACCAGTAGACACAAACCCAATCGAAAACCCAGTTAATACAGATACAGGCGTTGTGATTGTTGCAGTTGAAGATAGTAAACCAATCATTCAATTAGCAGACGGAACAACAAAAAAAGTTGAAGCTAAAGAAATTGGCGCAGACGTTCAAAAAGACGGAACAGTAACGGTTAAAGGTTCAGACGGAAAAATGAAAGTTTTACCAAAAACAGGAGAAACAGAAAATATTGCATTGTCTGTCCTAGGTTCATTAATGGTATTAGGATCAGCATTCATTTTTAAAAAGAGAATCTAATTAAGGGGTCCCGAGCGCCTACGAGAAATTTGTATCGATAAGAAATAGGGTTCTGTTGCAAAGTTTTAAATAAAGAATAAAATCCCTTACGGTATCTATGATTTAATCTGGGATTCCCAATAATA
>NZ_JARPZC010000024.1:0-15490 GCF_031927985.1 Enterococcus dongliensis | reverse complement strand
CTATTATGCCCAACTTAAATGACCTATTCACCAAGTCAATTATACTGCTAAAACCATATTAGGACAAATAAGTATACCCTATTGAACACAAAACGATACTTGACTTTCTAAATTTATATAGTTACACTGTATACATAGAAACTATATACAGTGTAACTATATAACAAAAAAAGGAGGAACATATATGAGTAGAAATCCTCATTTACCTTTAACCGAAACAACTTTTTACATTCTATTAGTTTTAACCACTCCTGCACATGGATATGCCATTATTCAAGAAATAGAAAAGTTGAGTAATGGATTTGTAAAGGTAGCAGCTGGAACCATGTATGGAGCGATTGAAAATTTACTTAAGCTTAATTGGATAGAAGAAATTCCAAGTAGGGAAAAAAGAAGAAGAGTTTACAAAATTACTGATCTGGGAGAAGAAGTTTTAAGACTAGAAATAGAACGTCTAGGAAGTTTGATTAAGCTATCTTCTGATTTTGGATATTAGGAGGAGATAACATGAAAAAATTTAGAATTTTCTTATCCTTAAAAAAAGAAGAAGATTGGATTAATTCTATACAAGAAGAAGGTTACAAGTTAGTTTCTGTTAGTTCAGTGGTGCCTATATATACTTTTGAAAAATTGGCTAGTAAAGAAACGTTTATTCCTTATGTACGCCTTGATTTTAGAGAAAAAAGTATGGGAAAAATAAAATATGAAGATTATGTAACATTGTTTTCTGATAGTGGTTGGAAACTAATAAAAGGAAGTCGTTCTGGTGGTGCTCAGTACTTTCAGCAAAAACGTCCTGACGTATCAAGAGGAATATTTTCTGACAAAGATTCTCAAGAAAGTGCGAAGAGAAGATATGTTAAATATGGTTATTCATACGGATTTTTATTTTTATTGTATTTTTATATTTTTAGTAGAAATACATCCTGGACCCAAATTATAAACTTCAAGTCATGGTATCTAACACCAAATATCTGGAATTTAAAAGGTGGCAGTTTTTGGTATGCTTTTCTTTTTGAAACTCCCTTTGCTTTACTCCGTGTATTACCGTTATTCTTCTTTTTATTTTTAGGTATCTATTACCTCATACGTTCACTTATAAATGACGATTCAAAATTTAAAAGAAAATAAGAATAAAGAAAGAACCTCTTCTAAATATCTTGCTATACAAGGATGTTTTAGAAACGAAAACAATAATTTGACACTAATCCATTTAAGAATGCTGCTTGAGAAATTTTTATCAAATGACACTACTCAAATTCCTAAAATCGATATCACTAAAGCCCTGACTCTTATAAATCAAATCATAAGAAGCCACGTACCCGACTTCTTATGATTTCCAATTTTTCGCAGACTTTATGACCCCATTATCTATTGACCAGCTGCAAATAGTTAGTCAAAAACTACTTGCTGTTGACTTCAATGTCATGGACTCATTCAACCATTTTTACAAGAAATATTACCCTATCTGCTTGGGAAACTTATCTGACTGCTTAATGGACTTAGGGTACTTTGAAGAATCAAAACTCATATTGGAAAAACTAGCTTTCGTAGCAGACCATGTGGACTCTATCGAATTAAAAATGTGGGCACAATACCTAACAAACGTACTAAATATTTACATGGATGATCAACTTAATGAAAAACAGAATCGATTAAATAAATTAAATCAAATCGTAACAAATTGGCACAATTTATTGCCATCCAGTCATTTGGTAGAAGGTCTACACGGCGCTTTCCAACGTTTATCTGACAGAAACGTTGATCGTCCAAACAACATTCATATTCCACCTGTATACATTTTAAAGCCATAGGAAAAAGCCTAGTATCTATTGCTAGGCTCTTTTGTATACCTCTACACGTTCATTTCCTTCTTCCAGCATTCATAAGACTCAACAGTTGCACTTTTTTTCATTCTCCTACAAATTCCACTAAACAACGACCACTTATAGTCATCCAAAATAGCAGTACCTACTCCCCCTAATCCTAAGAAAAACAGTAAAAGTAAAGACAAAAATAGCATCATATTCGTCCATAACGATAAAAGAACCAATAAAAGAGAAACTAATCCGGCCGTAATAAAAGAAAGAATCAGAATACCATAATAGATTTTCAAAAGAACAGCCCATTCTTTGATCCTATTAAGCTCAGCTATTTCCTCCTCAATCATTCATCAATCCACCTGCTCTTTCTTCTTCTTGGGATCAATACTCTTTAAGAACTTCTCCTCCAACACCAATAAATGACGATAAACATCATCCATCGACCAGCCTGAAGAAAGACTAAGACAATACAAAAAATCACAAGGCAACGTCTTTACGGTACGGTTTCTTGTTACCCAGCTTGCTACTGTACTCTGCTTATAGCCATGCAACTCACAAAATTGCTCTACTGTCAGACCTAACCGCGAAATAATAAACACATTGATCGGGTAGGGATATACAAAGGTATTGATACTCATAGTCAGAAAGACCTCCCACCATATTATTACGTTTGCGATAATAATACTACTCTTTCTTAAGACCAGCAACCAAGGCGGAGAAAAAAAAGAACGTATCATAGATATAATGTAATAGGCAATTTGCACCTTTTAATTTCAGCCTGTATCGATCATGAACAGATCTGTTTGCACGCCGATCTTATTGGGATCTATCAAGCGTTTCAGTGCTGTCTGGATAAACGTGTATTCTTTTCCAAAAGCTTCTGAGATCGCAGCGAAATAAGCCCCCCGGCTTTCTTTTTTTAGCCGGATAACGGAGCGCATCAATCCATGTATCGAAGCTAACATAATACCCCCATTACGACCAGCACGAACACGAAAATGAATTTTGTTCTCTTCTCTTAACTGCTTCAGTACTTTGTCCAGGGAACGTTTTGGGATCTTTAAACGTTCAGTTAACTCTTTTTTTGTAGAAATAATGTATGGTTGTTCTTCATAGGATTGCTCATTCAAATAGGACAGTAGATCTTCTGTCCATTCATGACTATGTGAATACTTGCGAACAGCTCTTTCTTTCTTGAATTTCCACCAACCCCGTTTTTTGTTGAATAGTTGCTCTTCAGAAAGATTGGCATCGACCCACTCTTGGCATAATAGGACAATTTTTTCTCTGTGCGCTGCTTGATATTTTCCGGAGTAAGCGGAACGAATGATTCTGGTTAATTCTCGATCAGATAAAGGGTTAGCCAAGCGGTCATTGAATTCTAACATCGTCAATTCACATGCTTCTACTTCGTATCCTGACGAAAAGTATGCCAAAGACAAGGTGAATATGACATTATTTCGACCATATACGCCCTTTTCACCTTGTATTTTTTGACTTTTTAGCAACAGCTGGAACCAGGGTTCATCGACTTGACGAAATTCTTGAGTAGATGGTAATACAAAAACGTTCTTGATCTCCGCTTTTTTGTCCGCATCTTCTCTCATTGACCAGTCGATCCATTCTTCGAAACTATAACGATACTGTGGTTCAAAGAATAAAACATTCTCTTCAGAAGGTATTCGTGTGATCCCAAAATGATTGGCATTTACATCAACTGGAAACCGATAATCATTTGAAAATTTGTTTCTTAGATTTTTTGAGATCATTTTGGACACATTGATCACTTTAAAATTTGATTTCTTCGTCACGTATGCAGGCTTGTCTAGTACATAGAAAGCTTGAAATCCATGCGGTGTACGTAGAATCATTGTCGGCATAAAGCCGATCTCGTGACTGGCCAAGATAATTTCTCCATAGTCAAAGTTTGGATCCAATGTGTCAAAATCAACAAAGAAAGTATTGATTTGGCGCAAATTGTCCTCAGAATGACCTTTTGTAAACATTCTGGCTTCATCAGCATACGTTCCATAGCGAAATACATTTGGTGTCCAATGGGTGAATCGATTATTGTTCTCGATCACCCCTTCTTCTGAAGTGATCACTAGCCCAATCCCTTCGATCATGTGTTCCTTTGAACGGTACGCAAAAATAGACCCCTTTCCTGACTGATCACTAAAAGAGACCGGTTTTAGGTGGCTGTTTTTATATTTAAATTTACGGATACCATTTTGTAATACCGTCGAATATACGACATCCAAAGAAGCTGCCATGACTGTTATTCCTTCCCAAACTAAAAGAGAACACAAATAATCTTAAAGATTTGTGTTCTCCCAATAGCTTAGAAGTCTCAAAGGAACGACAAAATAAGCGTATATATATTGAGTTGCTCGTCAAAAAATGGTAAAATAAACCTATAGGTTCGGATTGGTAGTCCGAATAGATTTATTCAAATCACATAAGTGGTTTCCAGCCACTCACATAATTTCCATGAGACGAACGAGAACACATAGTTGTTGTATGTGATTCAGATGAAGAAGTGAGGCCAAATTCACTTTTTTATCCGTCTCTTTTTTATATGTATTATTTATTTGAATATAACAAAACAGTTAAATTTGTACAAGAAGAAATTTTAATAAAGTATAAGTTATACTTAAATAAACCTCATATAAGTTATACCTAATTAGACATTATTGTATATCTTATACTTTAAATCACTTCATTAGGTAATAAAACGATACCTTCAAAATAAGCTTTCCCTGACAACAAATATTTTGTGACGCAAAAACATAAAGTATAACTTATACTTTATGTTTTGGTAATCAGTAATAACTTATACTTTTATTGTTGAATGACTTAAAAAATTAAAGCTTATCAAATGCATCTTTTATTTCTTCTCTCAAGTGTTCCTCTTTCGCTACACCTAATTTTTGTGTAATATACGCTTCCGATAAAGTGTCAATAAGTTTTTCAAAGGTAATCCTCCCCTGCACTGATTGAAGTTCCTCAACGTAGTCTTGTAGTACGTTTAATTTTGACTCCAAAGCAGGAGATATTTTTTTGGGTTTTGTAACTTTAAATCTCTCATCTGTAATTTCTATAGGACGTCCTCGTTTTTTACTTGCTACTGAAGTAATCGCTTTTGGTTTCTTATTCATCAAAGAAGAGTATCCAAATTCGTTTTCTCCTCTAATTGATACAGATTTTTTCTTTTTTATTCCTGGTTGTAAGAGACCAGCATATTCTGTATCAACTTTGGTATCAACATTAAATTCTTTCCTTTCACTCATATTCTTTCCCTCCTAGCTATTCTTCAAATATTTTTCTGCGTGATTCAAGTTCGGCTAGTATTTTTATAAACGGTTCATGTGCCCTATAGTCCCATTGATCATAATTTCCGTTTCGATACTTTTTCAAAGATATTCCTTCTCTAGAATAACGTTTTAGTCGTTTTTGGAAATTAACAATATTCTTCGATACAGCGGATCCATATAAATCCATAGCCTCGCTCAATACACTTTTATCTAAATCATCGTCTGGTTCAAGCATGCATGCAATTATAGATATCACTTCAAGATCAATATCGTAGTTGTTAATCATAAATTTTTGGTACCCAACATATTTTCCAATTCCATCTAACGATTCCTCTTGTGTTTGAAAAGCTATTATACTATAATCAGAGGCCGCCATAGCATTATCTGAATATGCACTAATAGTTGGAGGCACATCAATAAAAATGGTCTCATAATTTTCTTTAATAGGTTCCAACAATTTTTCTAAAACCATGATTTGTTCTTTTTCATCTTCGAAGTTAGCAATAACATAGTTAGAAAACGATCTAAAACTTGTATCACATGCAATTAAATCTAGATTTTCCATAATCGGCGTTATACAAATTGAAAGATTTTCTTCGTTGATTCCATCAACTATTGTTTTATCAATATGATCTAAGTCAACAGTTCTTGCTAATATTTGTGAAGCGTTGGCTTGCGGATCAATATCTATTACCAGTGTTTTTTTATTATTTACTACAGCATTATCAAAAGCTAGCATTGTAACTATCTTGGTTTTTCCTACTCCACCTTTAAAGTTCCCGACTGTATAAGTAGTTGCTGTCATATTTTTACCTACTTTCTTTAATCTTTATTTAAAGTATAACTTATATATTTATTTTATTCAATATTTATTTTATACTTTATATATTAAGTATAAGTTATACTTAATATATTCAATATATCTGATATGTTTCATTTAATAGCAGATATATACTACAGATCCCTTGAATTAGTGTTCCGGCTGAAGTAAAAAACCATTCTGATAAAATTTAAAAATAATGTTTATGGTATAAGTTATACTTAATTAAACGTATAACTTATACTTTATTATTTAATATATAAGTTACACAAAATATATTTATTATTTCTGCTATATTTTATTTAATAGCAGATTCATACAACAAATTTCTTGATTCAGTGTTTGGCTGACGTAAAAAAATCATTCTGATAAAATTTCAAAATAACGTTTATGGTATAAGATATGCTTAATTAAACGTATATCTTATACTTTATTATTTAATGTATAAGATATACTATAATTTATTGAAGACTAATCTATAATAATATTTTTAATCGTTGAATTTCCTTGACTAAAAAAACGAACATGTGTTCTAATGTGCATATAAAACGTATCTTTTTTTAGAAAAGGTGATTTATCATGGTTATGCAATTTGGCGTAAACCCAAGGTTTGACTACACAAAAGAACCCTCACGAGATATTCTTTGTATCGATTGTAAGTCATTTTATGCGTCCGTAGAATGCGTAGAAAGAGGACTAAATCCTTTAAAGGCAAAGTTAGTTGTCATGTCCTATCCTTCAGACGATCCTTCTCAGCGGGGGAGTGGGTTGATCCTGGCATCGAGTCCGGCCGCAAAAAAAGCCTATGGAATTTCTAATGTCAGTCGATCACGAGATCTTCCTTTTCCGTATCCGGAAGACCTCGTAATCGCACCACCGAGAATGGCACTGTATATGAGAAAGAATATGGAGATTAACAACATTTACAAGAAGTACGCTGACGAACAAAATCATTCCGTATACAGCATCGATGAGAGCTTCGTGGACGTCACAGACTCATTAAAGCTGTTCAGTGCAAAGGACGCAAGAGAGCTGGCGAGAATGATTCAAACAGACGTTTATCGACAAACTGGAATTTTCACAACGATCGGAATAGGTGACAATCCGCTCTTGGCCAAGTTCGCACTAGACCTCGAAAGTAAAAAAAATTCAGATATGAAAGCAGAATGGCGTTATGAAGACGTTCATCAAAAGCTTTGGTCAGTAGAAAACATTACAGACGTTTGGGGTATCGGACGTCGGACTGCAATCAGACTGAAGCGAATGGGTATATTTACTATGCATGATCTGGCACACGCAAATTACTATCAGCTGAAGCAAAATTTTGGTGTCTTAGGTACTCAACTATATGCACACAGCTGGGGCGTCGATCGATCATTCTTAGGTCAGAAATACAAAGTAAAATCTAAGTCGATAGGGAACAGTCAGGTGTTAAACCGTGATTATACACGTCGAAATGAAATAGAAATTGTAATCAAAGAAATGGCTGATCAAGTAGCAACAAGATTGAGAAGATCGGGAGCTAAAGCTGAAGTCATATCTTTGTGGATCGGATTTTCAATGGGCTATGTGGATCGATCAGGGAGTAGAGGGTTTCACCAGCAAATGAAGGTGCCAGCAACCAATAGCAGCAAACAAATTGCAAACTACTTACTGCAGATATTTGATCGTCATTACAAATACCAGGACATTCGAAATGTGGGAGTAAACTGTTCAAAGCTCGTTTATTCTAATGCTCTGCAGCTTGATCTCTTTGAAGATCCGAACGAGCAAGTAAAAGACTTAAAAATCGATTATGTTGTAGATACCATACGCAAAAAATTCGGATTTAAGTCAATCGTCCATGCAAATAGCATTATGGAAGGCGGACGTGCGATTGCTCGCAGCAGTCTTGTTGGAGGCCATGCAGGCGGTATGTCTGGAATTGAAGGTGCTGAAGGTCATGGTAAAACGTACTAAGAAAACTTTTACAGACTATAATCAATACAGAGATCGACCATTCGGATTGAAGTGGGCAACAGCTTACGCCATGGATGATCTTATGAAAGGTGTTATAGAAAACGAAGCCTGGGCTACGAAAGAAGTTGTTGGTTTGGAATTAATGAATCGTGAGGAGATCGACACGATACTTTTAGAGTCTTTCCTTTATCATAAACCTATAACGCTGCAATTAAACACTAAAGACGAATTTGGGCGATTTTTGGATCCTGTCGAAGGACAATTTCTAGGTGAAGCATATGAAGACTATTTTGTACTGAATGAACAAGCGATCTATTGGACAGACGTTCGGCACATTTCTATAAAAGAAGACGAAAAATGGTTCAAAGTTGATTATTTTCAGGACGAAGAAGCTATTCGCAACAAGCAAATAAAAAAAGAGCGTAATATAGAAGAAGAGATCAAGTTAATCAAAAATGAGTATTATCAAGACTTTGCAGATGATGATTGAAGATAATTGTCCATCATTTGACTTTGAAATCGCCTTAGAATAGCTCTCTGACACACGTTTTTTAAATAAATTAGAAAAGGAGGGGGAGAATATGTGTGGAAGATATTTTTTTGATTTATCTTCAAATGAATTAAGAAGCTACTATGACCACGTCGTTTTAAATACTACAGGTAAACATATTCGTGTTGGTTTTAATGAAATTTTTCCAACTAATTATATAGTAACACTAGGACTTAATCAGGATTCAAGAGTAGTACCAGGAATCACTCAGTGGGGTTTCCAAGGATTTAAGCCTGGTCAACTTATGATCAACGCACGTTCAGAAACAGTAGAAGAAAAGAAGACTTTTTCTAAAGCCTTCAGAGAAACTCGCTGCGTCATACCAGTCTCCGGATTCTATGAGTGGGATTCCGAAAAACGAAAACTATTGTTTACTGCAGGGGATAATGATGTTTTTTATTTGGGAGGATTTTATCGTGTGCATAAAACAGGTGCAGGATTTGAAACGGAATCGATTATTATGACGACAAAACCTAATGATTCTGTATCCCCAATACATGATCGTATGCCGCTTATTATTCAAAGAGATCATATAAAAGATTGGATCACAGATCTGGATTTCGCACGTAACTATCTTACAGCTGATATGCCAGAATTAACTCGTACTGAAGTAGCAAAATAAAAAAGAGCGGATCTTTTATAGATTCGCTCTTTTTTCATTGCTATGTTTAATTTTATCTAGTATCACTTCAAATGTTTCAAAGGTATCTATATCTAACTGACACAACCAAAGCAGATACTTCTTTTCTTTGTAACTCCAGTCAACAGCGGGGTAGGAGGAGATCAGATTTTTGTATCTAGCTTTTTGCTCATTTGAAGCTAGTTGCCAACGCCTTTCAAATATTTTTTCTTCTTCCATGATTAGCGGCCCTCGGTTACTAAATGATACTACTAACTATACTCTACGTCGTTTAGTGTGTAGTAATTCAAATCTAAAGTGTAATCTACTGATTCAAAAATTAAGGCTTTCCCATCATATTCCACTGAAATTTTACAGATAAAAGGTACGTCATGTTTTTCAAATGCTTTCCCATAATGAATTTTAAAATAAGATTTTTCTTCTGAATCCCAATAGGATTGTTCTTCATCCATTTCTTTAATTATAACCTATAAAACTACTAAAAGATAAAATATATTTGCACGTTTAAAGTGTACCCAAAACAGTCATAAGCAACATGTTGATTTTCAAACGTTATCCATGTAGATTTAGAGTGTCGAATAGATGTTCCTTTTATAAAAAGCTATTTGCTATATATGTCATTGAAAAGAGAGGTTTTCAAACAATGAAACTTGATAAATATAACCTGCATGAAGATTTTGATGTTTTAGCTATATGGTTTAGAGAAGACCAGGAAATGAAGGATGGAATAAGAGGGATTCTGCACTATAAATCTCAATCCATTATTCTTGAATTATTCGATTCCTTTTCTGAGAGCTTTGATGATACATTTCAACATTTAAACCGAATTTATGGTTTTTCACAAGATGGGAAACTATTGGCCTTGGAAGGGTGTTATAGAGTAAAAGGTACCGATAGTATTCCTGGCTTTAGTATTGATTCATATTCTGTAAATGAATTTTATATACTCGATGTGAATTTTAATAAGATTGAGGGTAATGATGTAATAAGAACCGCTCTCAACAAAGTATTCGGTGATTTCAAAAAAGACCCCATGGTTGAAAGTATTAGGTTTTCCGTTAATCATTTACATACATGGATAGATAAAACTTCTATTTCAACCTTAGTATTTCCCCAGGAAAATAAAGGGGCTGTACAGTTTGATCTAGGCAAATATGGGGAAAGAACTTTTAACATTCATTCTGAAAATTTGTCTATATTAGAAGCTATTACTCTTAATAGGAATAAAAGTAACAGTACTTATTCTCTTGAAGAAAAGTCCTATCTGAAAGTTTTTGAAAATAGTGGAGAAATGAGAAACTTTCGTTCCTTTTTTCAAAACGCTCTATACATCAAAAAGCTATTAGAATTCCTAAATGGTATACCTTTGCATTTTGACTATCTAGAGTTCTTATGCGAAAAAGAAACTATACCAGAACATGCTGGGAAATTTTATCCTTTAATAAGGGGGAGATATTTCTTCCGGCAGATTGGAGAGCGAATCACCACAGCCTCTAAAAGTGCTCTTACATTCCATGCTATAGAAGGTGAATTTGAAAGCATTTTAAATAGCTGGTATTTGAAGAAAGAAAAACTAAGTTTTATTCTTGATAGCTATTTGAACGATTTATACTTACCTTATTATGTAGAGACCCAGCTGCTGAATTCTATTAGAAACTTAGAAATATATTATAGAAACTTTGTTAATGATTCGATTGAACAAAAAAAAGAAGAACTAAGAGAAGACCAACAACTACTAACAGACTATGTGAATGAGAATGTGTCACAGCCTAACAAAGAACATTTTATTGCAAATGTTAATTTTATCGGCGAAGACTCCCTACAAAAAAAGCTTAGCTATTTATTCAGGAAACTTCCGGATAAAATATTTGAATCCTGTATAAAAAAAGAAGGGAAGAGCCCCTCTAAATCCAGTAGCAGTTTAGCTAGGTCATTAACACAGACACGCAATTTTCATACACATGGATATAAACCCGAGTTGTACCCTGATAGAATACAAGGAGCACAAAATTTATTTACAACGAATGAAAAATTGAAGCTCTTTCAAAGATACTTTATTTATAAAGAACTCGGAATCTCAGAAGACATCATTTTAAAAGTTCTCATTCCCGAAACCTATGAATTTCAGGATACGTTTCCAGCAGAATAGTAAGCGAACTATTCAACAAACGGGTGGAGCCACCAATTTCGAGGCCATTATCACTTATCCAAACACGACTACTCGAATGCCAAGTCATTACAGGTATACACTTACGATGAACGGGTACTAGGCAGAGGATGAATTCGAGAATATCAATCCAATTTAATACAGTGAACTGAAAGGAATCAAAAGGAAGTTGAAACTTCTTCGTACGCCAGTGTATCAGCAGCTTCAGGAGCCCCTACACCAATCAGTTTCCCCGAAGAAGTCCTGTGTCATCAGAAGCGGTAGCGTGACAATCCAAGAAGCTAAAAATGAAGTGTGCTCCATGCGATTACTTCAGACAACTGGCTATACTAATACACGAAAGATGGAGATGGAGACAACTAGTAAGGGGAATAGATCTGGCTAAGTACCTATTAGCTTATCGTATGGAGAAGGTGATAGCGATAATATACCTCTCTTTGTCGCTACACATATAAAAATACCGAACGCCTAGGCATACTAGAGAATAGAGCATAGGTGCTCTAGTTTATCCTTCATAGTCAAAACTTAAGAGTATTGACTATGGTTCCGACGTCCAGTAAAATCAAGGGATACAAAGGTGTCATAACCTATGTTCAAAAGTGAGGGTGAAAAAAGATGAAATATGGCTATGCACGGGTGAGTACCCGCCAACAAGATCTAGAAGGACAACTACGTCAACTCGAAGAGGAACGCTGCGACCGAGTCTACTTCGAGAAAATTACCGGAACAAAAAGTGATCGTCCCGAGTTCCAAAAACTCCTTCAGGAAATTGAGACAGGAGATACGTTGGTTGTGACGAAACTGGATCGCTTCGCTCGCAGCACGCAAGACGCATTGAACACGATTAAGCTGTTATTCGAGAAGGGTGTGCGGATCAACGTGCTGAATCTTGGAATTATTGAAAATACGTCCACCGGAAGATTGATCTTCACGATTTTCAGCGCTTTTGCAGATTTTGAACGCGATCTGATTGTGGAGCGTACACAAGAGGGGAAAGAGTTGGCCAAACAGAAACCCGGTTTCCGGGAAGGGCGACCAAAAAAATTCAATCAGCAACAAATCAATTTGGCTATGAACCTATTGGAGGACCATTCCTATAAAGAAGTAGAGAAAATGACCGGAATCAGCAAGAGTACTTTGACGCGGAATAAAAGAAAAATAAGTGAGGTCTAACATTCGGATTAAGCGTTTTCATGCTTATGTCTGATAAGATATTACTTAGATAGGTATACAGCCTTAATATTGAGATGAGAGAAGACTGAATAGTGCTTAAGAATTTTTTCTTTAAGAACAAGAAACGTCTAAAAATCTTTGAAAAAATATTCTATTTCGCATACCATTCATGAAACAACCATCATAGAAAAGGAATACGTTGATACTCATCATGTAGAAAACTTCGTCGAGAACTTTGCGAAGGTTTACTACACTTGGGAGTTAGACGACAATTCTATTGAGAACCGTATGGAAAAACTCAAAGGCTATTTAACAGATGAGCTTCACGCACTCAATGTCGATACGGTTCGTAAAGATATTCCTGTATCGTCTTCTGTAAGAGAATTTCAGATATGGACGGTTGAGCCAAAGAGCAAAAATACTTTTGATGTGACCTATAGTGTGGACCAATTCATTACAGAGAGCAAAAACAAAAAGACGGTTCAATCTGCTTATGAAGTGAGCGTCTATGTAGATGGTTCTGGAAATATGGTACTCGTTAAGAATCCGACGATTACCAGCATTCCTGTGAAATCAGACTATAAACCAAAAGCGATTGAAAGTGATGGTACGGTTGATTCCATTACAACCAATGAAATCAATGAGTTTTTAAGTACGTTCTTTAGGCTCTATCCCACTGCAACAGCCAGTGAGCTTTCTTATTATGTGAGTGATGGTATTTTGAAGCCAATCGGAAAAGATTACGTCTTCCAAGAATTAGTAAATCCTATTTACCATTGCAAGGATAATCAAGTGACCGTGTCACTGGTAGTAAAATACCTTGACCAGCAGACCAAAGCAACACAAGTATCTCAATTTAGCTTGACGCTTGAAAAAAAGGAAGGTAACTGGAGAATAATCAAATGATAAATATATAGAAAATTATTGCATAAGCTTAACAATAGCAGTACAATATGAATGAATATATAATTGTGTTCATTCATATTGTTGAAAGGAGGAATTACATGCGTATCGAAAAAAATGTTATCTTACAAGTTGCACACGATATATTTTTAAAAAAAGGATATAAAAAAACAAATATTTCAGAAATAGCAACAAAAGCTAAAATAGCTGCTGGTACATTTTATAATTATTTTGATTCAAAAGAATCATTATTTTTAGAAGTTTATGTACAAGAAAATGAGAGAGTAAGAAATGATTTAATTAGTAATCTTAATTTGAATGATTTATCAGTAGATCAGTTACTCGAAAAAATTTTTGAGTACACAATTAACAAAGTTACACATAACAAAATTTTAGCGGAATGGAATAATCACCAAATTTCTAGTGTTCTTCATCAATATTACGTCTCAGATGTAGGCAAGCAGAATAATACATTCCATGTTTTTTTAACAAAAACATTACGGAATATACTTAAAGAGAAAAAATTTGATGATGACAATATTGATGAATTGATGAGAGTCTACGATTTGATTTACTACTTAGATATGAATATTACTTCGAGTGATTTCGAAGATTACGAAAAAACGCTAAAATTACTGGTTAAATATTTTTGTAAAGGTGTATTGACAACTAAAGAAGACAATTAAGTTTTCTTTATATCCATAGATGAATGAATGGTAAATAATATTCATTCAAAAGCAAAACAATAGATGATAATTGGAGGAAAAAGATGAAATCAGAGGAGGATTTTAAAATGAGTGGGTTATCGATTTTCGGAATATGTTTAATTTTATTAGGTATTTGTACAGCCATTTACGGGGGATTTTTATTTCCATTAAACTTTTTGAATAGTGAATTTATGAGTATGGTCATTGGAGGTTTGGTTTTAGTATGTATAGGTATTTTCTTAGTTTCTGAAATAGCCCCTATTTTTAAAATACTAGTTATATGGATAACAGCCATACTCTCGTTAGTATATATCTATGGATTTGAAATGGATTTCATTATTAAGATAATGAGTTATATTCCTATCATTGGTTTAGCAGTGTGGCTAACAATAAAATTATGGAAGTAACTTCAAGTGAAGGGTGTGTAGTTAATGTTAATTGTATATGATAGTTTAACTGGACTTGGGAAAAAATTTTCAGAATCACTTGACTATAAAAGTCAACCTGTTAAAGAAAAATTATCTGAAAAATGCATTTTAATAACCAGAAATGTTGGTGCAGGAAAAATTCCAAGAACTACAAAAAAATTCATTCGAAAACACAAAGAGCTAATAGTAGGTTTTGTCAATAATGGAGACCGTGAAAAGCATGGAGAAACATTTTGTGGTTCTAGCGATAAACTTGTAAAGGAGTACGGACTCCTTTTAATAAAAAATATTGAAGGAGCTGGTAATGATGAAGATATAAAAGATGTAAAGGCATTCATTGCCAATCATGAGAATTGAATAAGCTGTGATTACTATAATAGGAGGTCAGTATTACTATGCTACTACTTATTAGCCTTATTATATAAGTTGAATAAAATAATTACCCTACATTTTCACGCAGAGACGGTCAATGACAATCTCCCTCTGCTCGTTTATCCAAGTGAGGAAACTCTGAACCGCCAGATTGATCTTTTTGACGCTTGAGAAAAATACGTTATTGATAACCGTCTCCTTCAGCCATTTCCATAGTCCCTCTATCAAGTTGAGATTAGGGCTATACGGAGGAAGGAACACGAGTTCCAAACGCCCCTTATTCTCTTCCAAGAATGGCTGGATCAGTTTCGCATGATGGTTACGGGCATTGTCCAGAATCATGACTATCTTTCCAACCGGATAATGCTCAAGAACAAAGACTAGGAATTCTAAGAAGGATGTTGCGTCGTAGTGCTCTTTCTCGCTGCATAGGATCTCACCCGACGCGTAGTCCAGGCAGCCAATCAGCTTTGTACCACAATGTTTTCCGTAGGTAGGGATTATCCGTTGTCTTCCTTTTAGAAACCAGGTCCGTTGGATAGCTTGGTAATCTCGAAGGTTCTGTTGCAAAGTTTTAAATAAAGAATAAAATCCCTTACGGTATCTATGATTTAAGCTGGGATTCCCAATAATA
>NZ_JARPZC010000023.1:0-22694 GCF_031927985.1 Enterococcus dongliensis | reverse complement strand
AAGAGAAAAAGCCCTACAATGCCGTTGTAAAAATTGGGGAAAAGGGATATATTGATTTTATCTCTTTTTCAAAATAAACATAAAAGCCCTTTAAAGAGGGCTTTTATATATTAATCACAAATCACTTATCACAAATCACAAGTGATTAATCACAAATCACTTGTGATTTGTGATTCTTAATGATACAATATTACTATACAAAAAAAGAATGGGGCGTAGTTATGGAGAAGGAAAAACTAAAAATACTTGAAGAATTAAGACGTATTTTAAACAATAAAAATGAAGCAATTATTATCTTGAATAATTACTTTAAAGGTGGTGTTGGAAAGTCCAAATTATCGACTATGTTTGCTTACTTGACAGACAAATTGAATTTAAAAGTTTTAATGATCGATAAGGACTTACAGGCAACATTGACAAAAGACTTAGCAAAAACTTTTGAGGTAGAATTGCCACGTGTCAATTTTTATGAAGGCTTGAAAAATGGAAACTTGGCTTCTTCTATTGTTCATTTGACTGATAATTTAGACTTGATCCCTGGCACGTTTGATTTGATGTTACTGCCAAAATTAACTCGCTCATGGACTTTTGAAAATGAAAGTAGATTGCTTGCTACTCTTTTAGCACCTTTAAAAAGTGACTATGATCTCATTATTATTGATACTGTACCAACGCCAAGCGTTTATACAAATAATGCAATCGTGGCGAGTGATTACGTTATGATCCCTTTACAAGCAGAAGAAGAAAGTACAAACAACATTCAAAACTATATTTCCTATTTGATTGATTTACAAGAACAATTTAACCCTGGACTAGATATGATCGGTTTTGTTCCTTATTTAGTTGATACGGACAGCGCAACGATAAAATCAAACCTGGAAGAACTGTACAAGCAACATAAAGAAGATAACTTGGTTTTCCAAAATATTATCAAGCGAAGTAATAAAGTAAGTACCTGGTCTAAAAATGGAATTACAGAACACAAAGGCTATGACAAAAAAGTTTTATCCATGTATGAGAACGTATTTTTTGAAATGCTTGAGCGAATTATTCAATTAGAAAACGAAAAAGAATAGAATCACAAATCACAAGTGATTAATCACAAATCACTTGTGATTTGTGATTGTTGATGATAAAATAAGAATAAGAAGAAATAGAAAGAAGTGAGTGATTGTGGGAAATTTAGGCGCACAAAAAGCAAAACGAAATGATACACCAATCAGTGCAAAAAAAGATATAATGGGAGATAAGACGGTTCGTGTTCGTGCTGACTTACACCATATTATAAAAATTGAAACAGCAAAAAATGGCGGAAACGTAAAAGAAGTTATGGATCAAGCCTTAGAAGAATATATACGGAAATATTTACCTGATAAACTTTAAAAAGGAGTGAAAATGAAATGGCAGTTACGTATGAAAAAACATTTGAAATAGAGATCATTAACGAATTATCGGCAAGCGTTTATAATCGAGTATTAAACTATGTTTTGAACCATGAACTAGATACTAAAAATACTCGTTTACTAGAAGTGAATCTTTTAAATCAATTAGAAGTGGCACAAGAAGTTGATTTATTTCAACAACCATTTGAAGAATTACAAGCTATTCATGAGTATTGGCGGTCAATGAATCAATATTCAAAACAAATTTTGACAAAAGAGAAAGTGGCTTAACATGGCGAATATTACTGACTTCACCGAAAAGCAATTTGAAGATCGTTTAGAAAAGAATGTTGAACGACTAACTAAAAATAGACTAGCGGTTGAATCGCCAACCGCTTTTTTACTTGGTGGGCAACCAGGATCAGGTAAAACTAGTTTGCGATCGGCAATTTCCGAAGAGACACAAGGAAATGTTGTTATCATTGATAATGATACGTTCAAACAACAGCACCCTAATTTTGATGAACTAGTGAAACTTTATGAAAAAGACGTAGTAAAATACGTTACCCCTTATTCTAATCGCATGACAGAAGCGATCATAAGCCGTTTGAGAGATAAAGGGTATAATTTAGTGATTGAAGGTACAGGACGAACAACAGACGTTCCTATTCAAACCGCAACAATGCTTCAAGCCAAAGATTATGAAACAAAAATGTATGTCATGGCAGTACCTAAAATCAACTCATATTTAGGAACAATTGAACGGTATGAAACTATGTATGCAGATGATCCAATGACAGCCAGGGCAACACCAAAACAAGCGCATGATATTGTTGTCAAAAACTTACCGACCAATTTAGAAACCCTTCATAAAACGGGCTTATTTAGCGATATAAGGCTTTACAATAGAGAAGGAGTGAAACTCTATTCAAGCTTAGAAACGCCTTCCATTAGTCCGAAAGAGACCTTAGAAAGAGAATTAAATCGTAAAGTATCAGGGAAAGAAATTCAACCGACTTTGGAGAGAATAGAGCAAAAAATGGTTCAAAATCAACACCAAGAAACCCCTGAATTTAAAGCAATTCAACAAAAAATGGAAAGCTTGCAGCCACCTACACCACCAATACCCAAAACACCTAAACTTCCAGGGATTTAAACCTTAAAAAAGTAAAAGAGTAGTTACCAAAAAACGGTAACTACTCTTTTTTTATAAAAACATTTCCTCATTTTTTAAAAGCTGATCGAGAAATAAAGCACACAACTGTATTCTTTCTTTTTTCAGTTGGTACATTTTGCAGTCTGTAACGTGCCATTTACTGTTTGTTACCTTAACATATCCAGTCGAAAACACAAGGGTATATAAACGAGCAAGCTCGCCCTTGTGTTTTCTTTGTGTCTATGTTGCGTTCTCGTCACAGCAAACGACACGAACACACTGGCGAAAATGAACCAACAAAACGAAAAAAGAAAGGAGCATACACTGTAATTTATTTCTAGCTTTTAAAACATGAGGAAAACAGCTTCACTTCCTCAAACGCCTAACAAAAATGGTTGTCAAAAAGCCAAAAATCAAAAAGAAAAGGAATGATAAAAATGAAATATATTAAAAACGTTGAAACATTGGAAGAATTGAAAAAAGCCTACAAAAAGTTAGCTTTGAAGTTACACCCCGATTGTGGCGGTAATGAAGAAGAAATGAAAATTTTGAACAATGAATATGACGAACTGTGTCAAGGGTCACAAAAAAATGTTGGTTTGGGGGTGCGGACATAATCCTGGACTAAAAATGAACTTAGGAGGAATATCCGTATGTTTTCCCACGAAGAACGTGTAAAAGCAATTCAGTTATTTTTAAAATATGATTGCTCCTACGCCGCTACCATTCGGAAATTAGGTTATCCGTCCGTTGGAGCACTACGTCAATGGTATAAAGAATATTTGGTATCTGGAGAGCTCCATCAGGAACTCCGGAAGAAGTCAAAGTATTCTGAAGAACAAAAAAGAGTCGCTGTGAATCATTATTTTGAATATGGTCAATGTTATGCACGAACCATTCGAATGCTTGGTTACCCAAATAAAGGCTCCTTACGACAATGGTGTGAAGAACTCGCACCAGGTGCTAGAAAACTTCGAAAAAGTGCGGTAAAGTTAACCAAAGATCAAAAAGAAGACGTGTTGAAAAAGTTCTATAAACCTCAAACCAACAGAAAAGGCTTAGCTGAAGCTGAAGGAATCAGTAGGGTTGCTCTATATCAATGGAAGGCCACTTATCTTGGAAAGGATTTCCCTCTGCGCATGACTTCAAAAAATCAAGGAAAACAAAAAGAATTACTTTTAAAGGAAGTAGAAGAGTTACAAGAACAAGTACACCAATTGCAGCTTGAGAAAGCATTACTCGAAGGAGCAGCTGAACTACTAAAAAAAGGAAAAGGCATCAATCTACTTTGTCTATCAAATCAAGAAAAGACTCTATTGATTGATGCCTTACGAAATCAATTCAACTTGAAAGATCTTCTTCAACAGCTCCAGTTGTCTAAAAGTAGCTACTTTTATCAAAAACAGGTACTTGAGCAACCGGATAAGTATTTTGAAGAACGCCAATTAATTGTCACGATTTTCAACAGTAATTTCTGCGCTTATGGTTACCGCAGAATTCATCAAGCTTTAAAAAATATGGGGAAAATCCTTTCTGAAAAAGTCGTACGTAAATTGATGTTCGAGGAAAATCTATTTGTTAAATTTTCTAGACGAAAAAAATACTCTTCGTATGCTGGGGAGATTACTCCTGCACAACCTAATTTATTGAATCGCAACTTCAAAGCAAAAATGCCAAATGAGAAATGGCTAACAGATATTACCGAGTTTAGGATTCCCGCAGGGAAAGTCTATTTATCCCCATTGGTTGACTGCTATGATGGCGCCGTTATTAGCTGGACTATTGGAACAAAACCTGATGCAGAATTAGTGAATACTATGTTAGACGCTGGACTCGCTACCCTTCAAGACCAGGAGCGTCCAATCGTTCATTCTGACCGTGGTGCTCATTACCGATGGCCCGGTTGGATCGAACGAATGAACAAAGAGAACTTGCCTCGTTCCATGTCTAAAAAAGGTTGCTCCCCAGATAACTCAGCGTGCGAAGGTTTCTTTGGACGATTAAAAAATGAGGTGTTTTACCAACGTGACTGGAAAAACACGACAATTAACCAGTTTATGAATCAATTGGATGACTATATCTATTGGTATAATAATCAACGGATTAAGTTATCTTTAGGGGGACTAAGTCCTCTTCAATATCGGAAGAAGCAAGGATGTATTGGTTAAAAAAGGTCCAGAAAAACATCCGCACCCCCAAACCAACATTTTTTTGTGACCCTTGACAGACCACATCACACAAATAAGCAATGCAATTAATTTAGACAAGATTCCTGTAATGGGGTATACACCATGAGCGCCAATTGATCTGGTCTCTTTAGCAACCGGGGAAATGACAAAACGCTACGGGTTCGTATATACAGATATGGATAATGAAGGTAAGGGAACGAAGAAGAGAATCAAGAAAGCATCATTTGACTGGTATAAAAAGGTTATTGCAACTAATGGGGAAGATTTATCGTATTAATTCTTAAACATTTAGTAGAAACGGATTGCTCTTATTTTGTCAAACAGATAAGGGCAATCTGTTTCTCTTTGTATAGAGGATTTGAAGAGACAGACATTAAAAGAATTTCTTATTTGATAAAAAAATTGCTTACTGTATGAAATTGGTTTTATGATCCTATATTTTCAATATGTTTAGAAAACTTCAGGAACCATCTTGAAACGAGATGTGATATCCAAATGTAGAATAAAATGATAAATTACAGATACAGGGAAGCGCTCCCTAGAAAGGAGAAAAATCATGCATGAAATAAGCAAGCGTCAACATAAATTATTGAGATTGCTTTTGGAGCAAAAAGATTTTTTACCGGTAAATCATTTCTCCAAGATTTTATCTATCTCCGATCGTACATTGTATAAAGACATTGATGAACTGAATAAGGCATTAAAAAAAAGGAAAATTGAAATCTTGAAACGGCAAGGTAAAGGTATTTTTCTAAGTAAGTCTGATTTGTCAAATGATGAAATATTAAAAATTTTTGGTGAAGCTTCAACTCAAATAGACTTCAATCAGCTTCCACTCGAGCGGCAAATCAAAATGGCGGAATATTTATTATTGAGAAACAAAAAGGTGTCTTACCAACTATTATCTGATGAGTTTCTCGTCAGCAGAACCTCGATCTCAAATGACTTAGATCAAATACAGACTGTTATTGAAGGAAGTTCGGTCACGATTCGTTCTGATAATAATGGAACAAAGGTAAACGGAAATGAGTCTGAGATACAAAAGGCAATTAAACAATATGCTTACTTTATCATTGATAAATCAGACTTAACCAATAGCTATAGAGTTCGATTTCCCAGCTTATTATTCAGTTTTTTACCTAAGGACATCATCAAAAAAGTTTCTGGACTTCTGCAAACAAATGATCACTTTAATATCGATAAATTGTCTGATGATCATTTTCAATCATTAGTATTGTCAATCAGTATATTTGTTCTTCGTTTGCAGGAAGGTTTTCATATTGAATATCAAGATAATTTTTTATTTGAAAATGTGGAGTCGCTTAAAACTTTCTTTTTAGCAAATGAATTAGTAGAGAATCTTGAACTGGATAACAGTATCAAGCTAGATTCAAACGATTTTGAATACTTCAATCGACAATTAGTGGCTCATGGCTTCGAACCACGTTTGAGAGATTTAGCAATTCAGAAGGAATACGATGCTGTGGTAAGAAAGATGATTCAGAAGATGAGTGATTCAATTCAGGTTGACTTAACCAGAGATGAAAAACTCTACATGAACATTCTTTATCACTTGGTGTCCATGATATATCGTTCTAAATTGAACGTTCCTGTCAGTAATCCGCTTTTGGAGGAAATAAAGCGAGAGTATTCTGTGTTATACAGTACAACTTGGCTAATATTGGCCGGGATTGAAAAGGAATTAGATATTCGCTTAACCGATGATGAGGTCGCGTTCATGATGATCCATTTTCAAGGGGCCATCGATCGGTTGTCGGCAAATCGTAAGATATTAATTGTTTGTCCTACTGGAATCGGAACATCAGAGCTGATTGCCAATCGTTTAAAAAGGGTATTCTCTCCACAGGATATAGTTGAAGTTGTCTCATTACGAACACTCTATAAAAGAGATTTGAATAAAATTGATTTGGTGATCTCTTCAGTACAATTAGAAAAAATTGATGTTCCTGTAACGTATGTTTCCCCGCTAATGAGTAAACAAGATCTAAAAAAAGTTTCCGCGACTTATCTAGATTTATTTTATGAGGAAGAAGTAAACGACCAACCGTTTGAGCACTTAGGAAAAATAATCGATTCAGATTTGATTTTTTTGAACGAAACAGTTGCTACTAAAGAACAATGCATCAAAAGGATCACTCAAAAGCTTTTGCAAAATGATTTCGTTACGGATTCGTTCGAACAGGCAATTTGGGATAGAGAGAAGCTAGGGGTGACAGATCTTCCAATTGGGGCGGCGATTCCACATCCTTCACCATCAACAGTTAAGGAAAGCAAATTAGTAATTATGACATTAGTAAAACCAATACGTTGGAATTTTCGAATGATCAACACTGTTTTAATGATCTGTGTTGCAGAAAAGGATTTAAAGCATATTAAAGGAATATTATCAGAAATCTATCGGATCGTTGAGACGAAGAAAAATATCGATCGTTTTATCTTTAGCAAAGATGAAGAAGAAATAGTGAAAGTATTAGGAGGTCAAACAATTGATTGATGAAGGTTTAATCGTTTTGGATTCGGCGTTAACAAATAAGAAATCCATCATTCATTATTTATCAGAAAAGGCAAAAGAGTTCGGCTATTTAAAAAATAGCGCAAATTATATTAAAGCTGTAAACAAAAGAGAAGAAGAATTTTCTACAGCGATCGGCTATGACGTAAGTATCCCTCATGGGAAATCAAAAGAAGTAATCAATCCTTTTATCTGTTTTCTTAGAACGAACCAACCAATTCAATGGGATACAAATGGTAATACAGTTGAATTGGTGTTTATGCTAGGAATACCAGAAGAGAATAAAACGACTTTTCATTTGAAAGTACTCGCTGAAATCAGCAAAAAGCTTTTAGATGAAGGTTTTAGAAATGATTTATTAACTGGGAGCAAAGAGTCAATTTTAGATTCACTATATCAAGTAGAAAAGAAAATAGGAGGAATTTAATATGAAAATCGTTGGAGTATCGGCATGTCCTACAGGAGTAGCCCACACATACATGGCTCAAGAAGCATTGGAAAAAGAAGGAAAAAAGAGAGGACATGAAATCAAAATTGAAACTCAAGGCAGCATCGGGATCGAGAATGAGGTTACTGAGGAAGAAGCTGAAGAAGCAGATGTAGTCATTTTGGCGGTATCTGTCTTTATTGAGAATGAAGAACGTTTTGAAGATAAATTAGTTTTAAATGCTGATGTCAATGATGCTATTTCGTATCCTGCGAAAGTATTGGATGCTGCTGAGAAGTTAGTAAATGGGTAAAAATAAAGGAGGATAAAATGAATATCAAAGCTACTTTAAAGGAAGTTCAAAAATCATTTTTAAGTGGGGTTTCTTTCATGATGCCTGCAGTAGTTGCTGGTGGTATCATGTTGGCCATCTCACTTGCTACTGGAGAAAAAAGCGATACAGGAGTTGTTGTTACTAACGAATTAATGCAGAACATTAACCTTTTAGGTAAAGCAGCTTTTGCAATGATGATTCCTATTTTGGGCGGCTATATCGCATATTCAATTGCGGGTAAGCCTGGTTTGGCGCCAGGGATGATTCTAGGGTTCCTTGCTAATAATCCTGTTACTGTAAATGATGTGGAAGTAAAGTCAGGATTTTTAGGGGCGATGCTTCTAGGTGTTGCTGCAGGATATTTGGTCAAATGGATGAAAAAATGGAAAGTTAGCAAAACGATTAAAACCATTTTACCGATTCTGATCATACCAACCATTTCGGTTTTTATTCTAGGTTTGATTTACATCTATGTTGTTGCCACACCATTGGCATTTTTGATGAACGGATTAACTAGTATCATGAGCAGTCTAAACGGTAGCAGTGCCATTTTATTGGCAGTATTTATTGGATTGTTCGGAGAAGTCGACATGGGAGGACCAATCACCAAATCAGTTTCGATGTTTACACTTGCACTTATGAATGAAGGTATTTATGAACCGAACGGTATGTTTAGAATCGCCGTGGCTATTCCACCTATTGGGATCTTTTTAGCGACATTATTCTTTAAAAAGAAATTTACTGAAGGTGATCGGGATGCGGCGGTTGCTGCTGGAATCATGGGATGTATTGGAATTACTGAAGGAGCCATTCCCTTCGTAGTTAGTGATATGAAACGAATCTTGCCTTCAACAATGATTGGGACAGCGGTAGGATGTGTAATTGGAGCGATTGGGAATGTGAAATGCTATGTTCCTCATGGTGGATTTGTTGTATTACCGGTTGTTGACAATAAACTATGGTTTATTGCTGCAATTATAATTGGATCATTAGTGACAGCGTTGATACTTGGCTTTTTAAAGCCGGCTTTAGAAGAAACACCAGCAAAAAAGAAAAATAAGAGTCAAGTGGCGGATTTAACAAAGGAGAAAGCCTAATGAAACTAGAAATGAACGATTTCATCGAAAAGAATAAAGTAATTGCAATTTGTCGAGGAACTTATGGGGAAAAGCTTATTAACTTGGTGTCCGCGCTAAACGATGGTGGAGTAAAGCTTGTAGAAGTTACTTTTGATCAAGGAGATCCTGAATGTTTGACTAAGACTCCAAAGGCCATCGCCTCGCTGGTTAAGGAGTTTGGAAATGAAGTTAAAATTGGAGCGGGTACTGTTCTGTCCATTGAACAAGTTGAAGCCGCTCACCAAGCAGGAGCAGAATATATTATCTCGCCTAATACGAATTCAAGTGTTATCAAACGAACAAAAGAATTAGATATGGTCTCGATGCCTGGGGCGCTAACACCAAGCGAGATAATCTCAGCGAATGAAGCGGGTGCAGATTTTGTCAAGGTGTTCCCTGTTAGAGCTTTGGGGATAGGATATATCAAGGACATTCTTGGGCCAATCAATCATATTAAACTAGTCGCAACAGCAGGAGTCACACCTGATAACTTGCAAGACTATCTTGATCTAGGTTTCAGCGGTGCTGGGATTAGCGGCTATTTAACGGATAAACGTTTGATTGATACAGGTGATTTTGCGACGATTACCAAACATGCCTTGGAAATGATGAGCATTGTAAGAGAAAATAATGTCTCAAACTAGCCCTATTGACAAAGGGGATAGTGTCTTTAAAAAATGAACGCTGAAAGAAAATCGCGGAAAGAGGTTAATAATGAAATTTTTCTTAGATACGGCAAATGTAGATGAAATCAAACGAATCAATGAGTTGGGTTTAGTTGATGGAGTAACGACGAATCCAACAATTATTGCTAAAGAAGGACGAGATTTTGAAGAGGTCATCAAAGAAATTTGTTCTCTCGTCGATGGGCCTGTAAGTGCGGAAGTAACAGGATCGCAAGCTGAAGAAATGATCGCCGAAGCAGAAGTGCTTGCAAAGTGGGCACGTAATGTTGTCGTCAAGATCCCGATGACAGAACAAGGATTGAAAGCAGTAAACACTCTATCTAAAAAAGGAATCAAAACCAATGTAACGTTAGTCTTTACCGTAGCTCAAGGTTTGATGGCCGCAAAAGCTGGCGCTACTTATATCAGCCCATTTTTAGGTCGTTTAGATGATATTGGAACTGACAGTATGGCTTTAATTAAAAACTTGAGAAAAGTACTAGATAACTATGGATACAAAGCAGAAATTATTTCCGCGAGTGTTCGAGGACTTGAACATGTGGAGAAAGTGGCTGAACTAGGTGCAGATATCGCGACAATTCCTGGTAATCTATTTCCGAAATTATGGAGTCATCCGTTAACTGATAAGGGTATCGAGCAGTTTGAAAAAGACTGGGTGGCATTCTCCAATAGGTAATTACAGATTTCTGTGAGTTATATAGTCATTTTTAAGGTAAGAATAAATAGAAGTAACAACGGAGATGATTATGATGGAAGATCAAAAGAAACCAATCGTCATCATGAATTGGTCTATGAGGCAGAACCACATTAAGGAAGCAAAAGCATTCGCCAAGCAGATCAGTGAACATAAAAACTCTGATATTGATGTTGTAATTCTTCCTTCAATGGGAACGATGTATCCAGTTCATGAAGTTCTACAACACACCTCTGTTCAGCTAGGCGCACAAAATATCGCCCCCGTTGAAAATGGTGAGTTAAGTGGTGAGTTTTCGATCGATTCGCTGATCGAAATGAATGGAACCTTTGTCGAATTAGGGCATTGGGAACGCAGACGACTTTTCAATGAAACCGACGATATTATCAATCAAAAGGTTAAACTATCACTCAAAAACGGAGTGAATCCAATTTTATGTATTGGTGAGCAGGATAAAAAAGATGCTGATAATGTCATTGATGGATCGAAAGATCCAAAATATGAGTTGGAATTAGAACGTGAATTATTTTTACGAATTTTCAATGGCTTATATTGTGTTGAGAAAAAAGACTTGGAAAAGATCGTGATTGCTTATACTCCAGCTTGGGCAGTTGGCCAGAGCAAGGCAGCAGGAGCGCCACATATTAAACTAGCAGTATCAATGATTCGAAATGCGATCGCGAAAATATTTAGTGAAGCGGCATCTGAGAAGGTTCGTATCGTCTATGGTGGATCAGTTAGTCCTGAGAATAGTATCACCATGATGAGATTAGCAAACTTGGATGGTGTTCTATTGGGGAGATTTGGTAGTGATGCGAATAGATTACAGCGAATTGTAGAATTAATGGTGGATTAAAAAAGTGGATGTACCAAAAGTCTTGAGCAAATAGGAAAAAAATGAAAGCCGAACGACATTGCAGCTATCAATAACGATAGTACATGTTAGTTCGGCTATTTAGTGCTTAAAAAAGTGAAAAAATTTTTTGTTGAAATTTTAATGTCTTCTATTCCTTTTATCCCAATTATTATCCCGATACACTTATAAGAAATTGGATTTAATTATGTAAAGGGCCACGATAAAATGTAGGAAAGGGGGTGCGGATGTTTTTCTGGACCTTTTTTAACCAATACATCCTTGCTTCTTCCGATATTGAAGAGGACTTAGTCCCCCTAAAGATAACTTAATCCGTTGATTATTATACCAATAGATATAGTCATCCAATTGATTCATAAACTGGTTAAAGGGGAGTTTCTGTTTCGCTCGCAAGAAAAAGATGATGCCTTGTATATTGTGAATCGCGGAAAAGTCCGCATCTATCGCTTGTCTAATTCTGGCAAAGAGCAACTAGTTCGTATTTTGAATCCGGGTGACTTTACGGGAGAATGGACGTTGTTCAATCCTGATGCTGTGCACGAGGAATACGCAGAAGCTACTCGAGATACGTCTGTCTGCATGATTCAACAACATGATGTACAAGAGTTTCTAAAAGAGTATCATGCAATTTCGTTAAAGCTGCTAGGAGAGATGTCGCAGCGGTTAGAAAGCTCCGGACGTCAAACTGCACAAGTAGCCGTGGAGAGTGTCATTACCCGTTTAGTTTTGTTTTTGGCAGAAAATGTGGAACCTGAAATGGGCAACTCTCCCACCATCACCCTGCCGATGGCAAAAAAGGACATTGCTTCCTATTTAGGAACGACACCTGAGACCATCAGTCGCAAATTTGGAGAATTGGAGGACGAGGGATTGATTCAACAGCTGTCTGGGAAAAGGATCAAGATTCAGGATTTAGATGATTTATTGCTTTACAGCGAATAATCGGACACACTTTTTTCTACACGTTGGTGTTCTGTCGCTCTTCATTAACAACGGGACAGAACTCAGTGCTTTTGCTTCCATCTGTCCGTTTTTGGCTTTTTTAAGACAGAACGACCTTCATTCATTGGAAAAATAAAAGCACAAACATGATAATCCTCAAGTTTCTTTGTTTTATTTTTCTTTAAGATAGGGTTGCCGAACAAAACGTAAAAATAAGTAGAGGTGAATGTGCATTATTTTTGGGTGATAGTTGCCATCACGTTGTCAGCAGCGGGTGCATTCTTTGTCGTCCCTTTCACCGGCGGCGAAGCAAAAACGTCTAACGTTGTTGAGGCAGATAGGTTAGCTATGGAAAAAGAAGAGGAAGTTGTAAAAGGAGCCGGCGTAATCGGACACGGAAAAGTGGCGTATTACGAAGCGAGTGACCAGGGAGCTAAAAGTGAATTCACTGTTTGGTTTCCATGGAGCTTAGCCGGAATCTTGTTCAGCATCACCATGACTAGAATGACGCGAAAAATTGAAGAAATGGAGCAAATAGAATGGAATTCGTATTAGGCGTTTTGAATCCCCATGCGGTGGAGATTGGTTCTGTTGTGATTCATTGGTATGGAGTCATTATTGCAGCGGGCATATTAGCGGCTCTCCAGTTGAGCACCAAGGAAGCAAAGAAAAAAGGACTGGAAGAGGATACCATTATCGATATGGCCTTATGGGCAATTCCGATTGGACTCCTCGGCGCTCGGCTTTATTATGTGTTATTTGAACTTGGTTATTATCTGCAAAATCCAGGACAAATCCTTGCGATTTGGAATGGCGGCATTGCGATTTATGGGGGATTGATTGCAGGAGGGGGTACGCTATATTGGTATGCAAAGAAAAAAGGTACTTCTTTGGCACTCGTTCTTGATATTTTAGCGCCCAATGTATTGTTAGCCCAGTCCATTGGTCGTTGGGACAATTTTATGAATCAGGAAGCTCATGGTGGACCGGTTACTCGTCAATTCTTGGAAAATCTTTATTTACCTGAATTTATCATTGAACAAATGAATATCAATGGTACCTACTACCATCCGACTTTTTTATACGAGTCATTGTGGAGTTTGTTGGGCTTTGTCCTCATCGTCACTATACGGAACCGAAAACAGCTTTTGCGTCAAGGAGAAGTCGCTTTGAGTTACGTTTTGTGGTACTCAGTGGGTCGGTTCTTCATTGAAGGTATGCGAACGGACAGTTTATGGATTGGCGAGTGGATCCGCGTTTCGCAAGCCTTGTCTCTGGCCCTGTTTATTGGCGCGATTGTAGTATGGTTTATACGCAGACAAGACTATCCACCAATTTCTTATTATTCTGATGGTAATAAGGGGCAGAAAAAGACTATTAAGATGGTGAATTGAGCAAAAAGATAAAAAGAAGTGCAAAACTTGATATGCGTCAATTTTCGTTTGCTAAAAGCGAGCTATACTACAGTTGTAAAGAGGAAAAGGCAGTGTTCATTAATCTGCTGCCGATAAAATAAAAACACATAAAGGAGATAGGAATTATGGAAAAAGCTATATTGCAATTAGAAACGTTGTCTTGTCCAAGTTGTATGCAAAAAATTGAAGGTGCCTTGAAATCAGTTAACGGTATTGATAAAGACAGCATTAAAGTATTATTCAACTCCAGCAAAGTCAAAACCAATTTTGATTCAGCTGTCACTTCGATTGAAGAGATTCAAAAAGCTATCGAAAACGTAGGCTATCCGGTCCTTAAAGCAAAAGTCAAGGCCGCTTAACAGATTAAATGAACTAGGCAATTCTGGAAGAAAAGCTATTTTTCCGGGATTGCTTTTTTGTTGCAATCCGATTCGAGGTGCTTAGAAACGATAAAAGAGAACTTTCTAAACTTGATAGCCGTCAATTAATTACTTAGGCAATTATCTTATACTGTGTTTATCAATAAAAGAGAAATTAAATTTGGAGGGAAAAAGCATGCAACAATATATATTAAGCAAAAAAAATGTTATCACCGTCATCAGTGGATTGTTAATCGCACTCGGTCTCTTCAGTCACTTTGTTTTAGAAAACGTAGGACTTTCAGAGTGGTCTTTGATCATCGCCTCTGTCTTTGGGATTATGCCAATTGCCATTCAAGCGTTTCAAGCAATGAAAGTCAAAGTCATCAGTATTGATGTCTTAGTCAGTATTGCAGCGATTGGTGCGCTTTTTATTCAAAATTATGAAGAATCGGCTATTGTCACGTTCTTATTCTTATTCGGACACTACTTGGAACAACGAACATTGAACCAAACGCGATCTGCTATCAAAGAATTGACTGAAATGGCACCCGAAAGCGCCTTGAAACAAATGGATAATGGCGAATTTGAAGAAGTAGAAGTGGATGATATAGATGAAGGGGATATCTTGCTCGTTAAAACGGGTGCGAAAGTTCCAGTAGATGGCATAGTCCTTACGGGTGAAGGGCATATCAATGAAGCTAGCATTACAGGTGAAGCTGTTCCGGTCAACAAGCTAGCTGATGCAGAAGTTTTTGCAGGAACCATTTTAGAAAACGGAACGATTCAAATCAGAGCTGACCGAGTTGGTGAGGACACCACATTTGGAAAAATTATTGAACTCGTGGAAGAAGCACAAGATTCTAAATCCGAAGCGGAACGGTTCATTGATCGCTTTTCTAAATACTACACACCAGCTGTCTTGGTTCTGGCAATTGTTGTATAGGCGTTCAGTCAAAATATTGAGTTAGCAATCACCATCTTGGTTCTAGGTTGCCCAGGCGCATTAGTTATCGGAGTACCTGTCTCAAACGTTGCCGGTATTGGGAATGGTGCTCGTAACGGTGTTCTTTTAAAAGGGAGCGAAGTCATTCAAGACTTCAGCAATGTGGATACAATTGTATTTGATAAGACAGGTACTTTAACTGTCGGAAACCCAACCGTTGCAGCGACTGAACTGTATGAAAAAGATCCTGCTGAAACGCTTGGCTATCTGGCCAGTGTGGAACGGGAATCAGATCATCCATTAGCAAAAGCGGTCTTAAATCAAATTGGAGAAACAAACTTTTATCCTGTTGAAGGAACTGAAGTCGTGAAAGGCGGCGGAATCGTTTCAAGTGTAGCTGGACATAGAGTGGCTGTTGGGAATGTGGCCTTGATGGAAAAAGAAAATGTCACCCTCAGCAAAAAAGTGCAAAAAGATGTCAAACGGTTTGAACAACAAGGGAACTCTCTCGTTTTGACAGCGGTCGACGGTGAATTAAAAGTACTGATGGGCATTCGCGATCAAGTCCGTCCGGGTGTGAAAGCTAATTTGCAGGAATTAAAAGACTTGGGCGTGAAAAATCTAGTCGTTCTTTCAGGAGATAACCAAGGAACCGTTGATGTGGTCGCCGGCGAACTTGGTTTGACCGAAGCTCACGGCCACATGTTGCCGGAAGACAAATCGGCTTATATCGGAAAACTTCAACAACGTGGTCAAATTGTAGCCTTTGTTGGAGATGGCGTTAACGATAGTCCGTCCTTAGCTTTAGCAGACATTGGAATCGCAATGGGAAGCGGAACGGACGTAGCGATTGAAACATCCGATGTCGTTTTAATGAACTCGAACTTCAGCAACTTGCCTCACGCATTAGGATTAGTAAAAGCCACCGCAAATAATATGAAACAAAATATCGTGATTTCAATTGGAGTAGTGTTGGTCTTGTTGACCAGCGTCTTCTTCAGCGAATGGATGAATATGTCTATCGGAATGTTGGTTCATGAAGGTAGTATCTTGGTGGTAATTTTCAATGGCATGAGATTAATGAAGTATAAGTTGAAAGGTCGAAAAGAACAAAAAGAAGTATCAGCACCTGCAGAGAAAGTAAAAATATCTTAAGAATAAATTAGAAGAGGCTGAGACAATAGTCCATCCTTGAAATGACAAAAGCGGAAACTCAGATTTTTAAATCTGGGATTTTCCGCTTTTTTGAGTTCTTGAAAAAAAATAAGAGTATAGAGTATGCTCTTTATAAAATTAATTTTCGTGTAAATGATTAAAAAATTTAATAATAAAATTTAAATTCCTATTAAGTTGTAACACATGAAATTGCTTAAAATAATGTATTTAAAATCTTGATTTAACTAGTTTTTTTCTCTCGTCTTTATTATAGATATGTATACCTTCGAAAAGACAAGAAATAAAATAGAAATACCTGTTTAGTGCAAAATGAGAAGAATCTTTTTTAATTCATAGTTTATAATTTATGGATTTCTGATTTAGTCGTAGGTGCATTTTTAATGGTATCAGCTACCGGACAAGTACGATCAATAAATGCGATAAAATCTGAAATCTCTTCATCAGTATTATCAGCTTCAATATAAAATTTAGATACGATTGCAGAATAGCCTATTTTAGCTGCTTTATTTTTTCCTATAAAACCATCAGGATCTAATACTCCATCTATCTCTACACGGATATCGTTTAAATTTATGCCCTGCACTTTAGCGAAAGACCGAGCTACAATAACTTTACATGCTCCAAGAGAGGCTAATAAAGCTTCAATCGGATTCATCCCTTCATCTGATCCACCTAAATTTTTTGGTTCATCCAAAATAAATTCAAAATTCCTGGATGTACATGAAACTTTCATTCCACCAATTGACTGAGCTACTGCATGAAATGTTTCTTTTGCCATAAAAATAACCTCCTTTTAATTTAATAACTTTATCGTATCATGAAAGCATTATTTTTAGCCGCATAGTCACATGAGAAACAGAAAAATTTATATTTTTGAATTTTTTTCCAAAAAATAAAAATCTTTTGTGCAATTGAATAGGTTAATGCATGGAAAAAAGCAGCAAACATAAATCAAAGTGGATCCTATAGAATAGACACTAAAAAAAGTGCCTTTATAGGGTCCTTTTCAATCCATTTTAGTTTCATAAGGTTTCTTTTTTTAAAATGTCCTTGACATAGAATCCATTTCAATTCTTCGATTAGCTAAATTTTTCTAAAGTCTGTGTATATAGTTCAATAATTTCTTCACGACTAATTTGATTTCTTTTCTCCTTATACCAAAAGACGGATTGAATCGTGATCCCCATAATGATCTGTCCTTTATAACTAAGCTCTATGGGTAATTCTTCGTCACTAGCTCCTTTTTTTATGCGGTTACCTAGCATGCTCTTCCCGTACTCGCGCACACTTTCAAGTTCAAAAATGATATTAGCATTCATTTGAATACTGAAAATGAGATATAAGAGATTATCAAATTGATCCAATAGTTGTTCAAAAACAATAATAAAAAAGTTGTCTTTTTCTTCATTTGAGTTTTTGATAGCAAAATCAAATATTTCATTCATTTTATGTTTAATAAAAAAGGTTATAAAATCATATTTATCCAAGAAATGATTGTAGAAAGTTGGTCGTCGAACCATAGCAGCATCACATATTTCTGTTACTGAAATATTTTCAAATTCTTTTTCATGTAATAAGTTTTCAAATGCTTCTATAAGTGCCTTATGAGTTTTTTGAACCCTTAAATCTAATTGTTGCATATAGGGCCTCCTTTTTAGAGAAAGCATCAATTATCGAAAAAATGTAAATTATTTATCAGATCCTGAAAATATGTCTCTTGTCCTCCTTTGTGAGACTAGTATAATAAATATTATAACATTTGTAAATAAAGAAACGATTGTTAATTATCTTATAATCGATATTTAAAAGAAAGGTAGGAATATGATGTCAGTTATTGAAGTGAAACATGTGACCAAAGACTATGGACATGGACGTGGAATATTTGATGTTTCTTTTGAGATAAATGAGGGAGAAGCTTTTGGATTCTTGGGACCGAATGGTGCTGGAAAGTCGACAGCTATTCGCCACTTAATGGGCTTTTCTAAAGCTGATGAGGGAGAACTTTCTATTAATGGAAAAGATAGTTGGAAATCAGCAGCCAATATTAAACAAGATGTTGGTTATTTACCTGGAGAGTTGGCTTTTCCAAAAGGAATGACAGGAGACCAATTTATTGAGTTCATGGCAAATGAAAGAAAAATTACTGATATGACAAGGACAGAGCAGCTTAAAGAGCTCTTTAAAGTAGATACTTCTAAAGAGATTAAAGAAATGAGTCTTGGAACCAAAAGAAAGCTAGCGGTCGTTACTGCTTTTATGCATAATCCAAAAATATTGATATTAGATGAACCTACTTCAGGATTAGATCCTGTTATGCAAGAACGCTTCATTCAATTTATCTTAAAAGAAAAATCAGAAGGGAAAACAATCCTCCTATCTAGTCACATCTTTACTGAAGTGGATGCAACATGTGATCGCATTGCCATCATTAAGGATGGGGTAGTGGTTTCAACAGTTGAATCCAATGAATTGAAGCAGAGTACGAATAAATCATTCAAAATTGAGTTTGCTAGTTTTGAGGATTATCAGAAGTTTATAGAAAATACCGAATTTACTATTCCAACTAAAAGACCTGAACAAAATCAAGTTAAACTAAGTTTAACGGATCAGAAGATGCAAGAATTTTTTACAGAATTAAGTGAGGTAAAGGTAAATTTTATTTCAGAAATTAAATTTACTTTGGAAGATTACTTTATGGACTTTTATGATCGTAAGAAAACAGTGGCTGCTGGAGAGGAGAATTTGCGATATGGCTTACATTGATATCAAACATTTGACTAAGGATTATGGAAATGGACACGGAATATTTGATGTATCTTTAGAGATTGAAAAAGGAGAAAACTATGGCTTCGTAGGTATCAACGGTGCAGGAAAAACGACTACTATCCGGCACTTGATGGGTTTCCTGAAACCTGATGAAGGAAGCGTCACTATTAATGGACTTGATGCCACCAAAAGTAGTGCAGAAGTCAAACGCTATGTATCTTATATTCCTGGTGAAATCAACTTTCCAGGAAACAAAACCGGTGAAGATTTTTTAAAAGATCAAATCTATTTATCTGGACGTGGAAGTTGGGAACGTGCTAAAGAGTTAAGTAATCTTCTTCAATTAGATGTGACGGCCAATGTGCGTTCCATGAGTAAAGGGATGAAACAAAAAACAGCTATTGTTTCAGCATTTGCATCTAATGCAGATATCTTAATTATGGATGAACCAAGTACAGGTTTAGATCCTCTAATGCGTGACATCTTCCTTGATCTTTTAAAACAAGAAAAGAAACAAGGAAAAACGATTCTTATGTCTAGCAATATCTTCCAAGAAGTGGAAGAAGTCAGTGACCGAGTCGCAATCATCCGAGAGGGCAAAATTATTGATATCACAGATATGGCAGACATTCGTTATAACGAGAATAAAAGTTATCGAATGGAATTTAAATCACTCGCCGATTTCGAACGTTTCTTAAATTTAGGCTACCAATTGACTATGGTAAAAGCGGAAGACTTACAAGTTTTCGTTCAAATTCATGATAAAAATATTAATTATCTCATTCAAGATTTAAAAGATTTTGACTTGGTCTATTTTAAAGAAATTAAGTTCTCATTTGAAGATTATATTACTGAGATATTTAAGGAGGGAGTATAAATGTTTTCAAAACCAATATTTAAGCAAAGTATCAAAACCAATTGGAAACTATGGGCAATTATCACAATCGTCGCTTCAGTCATTTTATCTGGTTTCATCATAGGTTATGATGCGGAAGGATATGCATCGATTGCCGCTGCAGCGAAAGGAACCGCTTTTTCCAGTCTTCTCTCATCAATGGACAGTCTCTTAGGAAACTTAGAAAATTTCTATAAACTGATTGGTCTTATTCTTGGAATTGTTTATGTTGTATTTACAGCAAATACTCTTGTAGTGAGCGAGGTAGACTCTGGATCTATGGCTTATACTTTATCAACACCCATAAAACGTTCAAGTGTCATTTTTACCAAATCGCTTTACCTCATCTTATCGGTTATTTTAATGTATGTCATTGTTTCATTAGCCGGTTTAGGTGCCTCTCAATTAAAGTACAACAACGTGACGGGCTATCCGATCACAGAGGATATAGAAAAAGCATCAGAAACATTAGATAAAAGTGAAGGTTATCTATCTGAACATTTATATTTAATTAAAGATAATGAACAAGCTATGCGAGATGCTGCTGAAGCTCGCGATATGGATCTGGACGCCTATTCAATATACTTAGGAGAGGTCATCAAGGATCACTCCTATGAAGAGGCTGCAAAAATTATCACCGATGAACGTCGGGATATCTATGAAGATGATGATGACATGGAAGATGATGATATTGAAATCACAACTGAGGAATTGATCAAAAACCCGGCGATGATATTAGCAAGTAATGACGCATTGAAGGCTGGTGCAAGTGTACAAGGAATTTCTGTTAATGAGTACCGTCAATTTCTAGCAGATGAAATAACTGCACTTAAAGCTGAAAAGAATGAAGAAAATAAAGGAAAATCTCAGCCAACTGTCATGATTACGAAAGCCAATCGCGAACTCTTATTACAGGCTGTTATTGACTCTTCTGCAAATGCCTTAAATATGAATAGTGCCCAAGTGAAAGATAATTTGACTTTAATTAAAGATCCTACCGCTTTAGAGGCGTCTATGAAAGCAACTGATTTAAATAAAAAACAAATCATTACGATGGCAAACCATGCCATGGTATCATCTGCAAGATCTGTCGATGCTGCTCTGGAATTTGATACAGAAACTTATTTTTGGTTAAGTCTTGGTCTACTCATCTTAATCCTAGCCATAAGCTCTGTTTCATTCTTCGCATCAACTCTATTTAACCGCTCAGGATTAGCTTTAGCTATCGGTGGGGGGATACCATTTGCTTTCTTCCTACTTACTATGGTTCAGCAACTGATGGACGATGCTCCAGTTATACTCGAGTATCTAACGATAACAACTCTATTTGATACAGATGCGATATTAGCTAGTGGCGAGTTTGGTTGGGGATTAGTTGCTTTAGGAACCATTGCTTTCGTTCTATATGCAGCATCAAATGTTATCTTTACAAAGAAAGATTTACCACTTTAATATTGAAAGAACTATCAGTAAATTCCTTAGCAGCTACCGATAAATGAAGAGAATATAATGTGAGAAAGAGAATGAGACGGGCAAGATGATCTGATAACAGTTAACCTGGCAACTAATAAGTATTGGAGATGGTGCGAAGTAAGATTGATAAAAAATGGATAAAGGATTAGATTTAATACAATGTCTTATCACGATTCTAATGATTTGATGAGAGTGTAAAATATTTTGTGTAAATAGAAAAAAGGAAGTCCCTTCTGTAGAATAGAGTTACCACAACACATTCACAGAAAAGAGGGCTTCCATATGAACGATTTTACTACAGAAATTCTAAAGACTCTAGCGAACAAAGGCGATTTGAATGAATTATTCCGTGTCCATTTGGAAAAAGCTGTCAATACGCTTCTCAAAACGGAGTTAACGGCTTTCCTCGATTACGAAAAGTACGATCGCATTGGTTTTAACACGGGTAATTCTCGTAACGGCTCCTATGACCGTACGGTCAAGACCGAGTACGGGGAACTTCATCTCCAGATTCCGCGCGACCGCAACGGCGAGTTCAAGCAACAGACTGTTCCTGCTTATAGAGGGACGAATGATACCTTAGAGGAGACCGTCATTCACCTCTTCCGAAAAGGTATTACCATGTCGGAAATCGCAGACTTGATTGAGAAAATGTATGGGCATCACTACACGCCCCAAACCATGTCCAATATGACTAAATCATTTACGGAAGAAGTCACTTCATTTAAGGAACGTGAGCTTCATGACCGTTATGCCGCTATTTATATGGACGCAACCTATATCCCTTTAAAGCGGAAAACCGTCGCCAAGGAAGCCATTCATATCGCAGTTGGCATTCGCCCGGACGGTTCAAAGGAAGTGTTGAGCTATGCGATTGCACCAACTGAATCTATCACGATTTGGGAAGAGATTTTAATAGACCTCCAGGAACGTGGCGTGAAAAACGTCCTCCTTTTCATCACGGATGGCTTAAAGGGGATGGCAGGGGCCGTGCAGCGGTTCTACCCCAAAGCCCGTTTTCAACATTGCTGTGTGCACGTTTCCCGTAATATCAGTCACAAAGTGCGTGTCGATGATCGTAAGGAAGTCTGTGATGATTTTAAAATGGTGTATAAAGCGTCATCTAAAAAGGCGGCATTGGAAGCACGTGGTGCTTTTGCGGAAAAATGGAAAACCAGCTATCCAAAAATGGTGGAATCGATCCTTTCGAACGATTACCTGGAGGGTGTACAATATTTTGTGTAAGTTCCAATTGGGCTATGATACACTTTTCTTGACTATCAGTTACGTTACCGGAAGGAATGAACTCTATTGAGAAAAACATATGAT
>NZ_JARPZC010000022.1:0-22979 GCF_031927985.1 Enterococcus dongliensis | reverse complement strand
AGTTTGAAGATTTAGAAACAGAGAAAATGTCTTAGCAGTCTCTACTAAAATATGTCCAAGATATTGACTCAAATCCAGTATTGCATTTGCTGATAGGTTCTTTGTCCATGCAAAAGCTACTTGTCCATGTAATAATCTGTAGTCAATTCTTGTCATTTTAATCATCTTTTTTAAAACCTCCTAAGTTTAAAAATCTTCACCTATTTGGGTTCCCAAATTATTTACATCAATTACTTCAGTTCCACTAGCCGAGTTAACGACGATTTCTTCCAATTGTTTTATCACCTCTTCTCTTTTTTCCTTGAATGATACTGATAACAATTCTAATACTAAAGCAAGATTCATTCCTGAAATCAGGAAATATTTCTCTTTTCCAATCATATACTCACTCACTGCACTATTTACGCTACCTCCCTTTAAATCGGTTATAAAAATCACCTCATTTGTTGCGAGACTAGAAACCAATTCTTCTAACTGATCACCTACACTTTTCCCTTCTTCAACATACGCTGCAATTGTATGAAGATTATCTTGTTTTCCCATGATAAACTCAGTGGTTTCCTTCATTCCAACGGATAAGTTGGAATGACTAGCTAAAACTATCTCCATTTTTGTCCTCCAGTTTTTATTTTTTTCTATCTTTCTTTATCTTAATAATATGTTGGAAAACGCTTTAAAACAATAAAAAAGAGACCAATTTTCAAAATAGGTCTCTTTTAGGAACCAATTAAGGAACCAATCATCTTGGTATTTCTATAGCTAAGTTTACCTTGTTGGAATCAAAAAATGATTGTGTATATTCAACGAGCTCATTTTGTTCTGTGTAACCTAAGTACTCTATACATAGGACATACTCACCAGCACGAGCACCAATTTTTTCTAAATTCATATTTTTCTCAACACGCCGAGCGAAAAACCTTTTTTTAAATATTATTGGTCGTTTATTTTTATATTCCATGTAGTCATAAAGAGAAAATTGACTAAAATCATAACGGTGTGCATCCTTAAATAATCTAAATGGAAAATATGCTTTTTGTATTGACACTGCTTCACTACCAGCCTCTCTTACTCGAATCAACTCAAAGAACTCAAAATAATCACCGAAAATAGTCATCAATTCAGGAGTATCATAGATAATCTTAAAGGATTCAACGAAACTAGAAGAAATCATACCTTTTACTTTTATGCCTTGACTTAAAGAAATAGGTGCCTCATCTCCGATATCAAACTTATTGGAATTATCTGTACCTAACAAAAAAGTACCCGCTCCCCTTTTTTTCATAAGAACACCCTCAGCAACTAATGAGTTGATTGCTTTTTTTATAGTCATCCTATTGTATCCAAGTAATTCTGATAACTCTCGCTCAGGCATTATTTTTTCACTAGGTTTAATATCTCCATCCTGTATCAAAGAAATTATTTCTTCTCGAGCTTTTTGATATAAAAATTTTCCCATGCAATCACCTACTATTCCTCAAAAATGAATGTCTCTGGACTTGAACTTTCTTCTTCATATCTGATTATTTTATTTTCGCGGTTCAATAAGTATTGTTTCTCAACTATTATTTGACCATCACCAATGATATGCAGTATTTCCGCCTCTTCATTCGTTGGCCAAGTTAATGAAAACTCCTTTTTAACTATTTTAACCTGTAGTAAATCATCTACTTCTTTTTCTAGGTTAACACATTCATTTGATTTAATATTTGAGTGGATACACGGAATAAGAGATTTTATAAATGCTATAGGACAATCATCTTTTTTTATTAGAAAACGCCGTTCTATTACCTTTCCTACTTGTATATTATCAAAAAGTACATTGTAAAAATTTTTCTCTTTATGAATAATTTCTTTATGTACCTCTGTATCATATGATGTGTTAGCCCTTTCCAAAGGAGTCTGATATACTCTGACTTTTTTATTAATCACCGTAATCCCCTATTCCTTTTTGTTTGTAAATATTTTATCATAGCTTAGGTTCAGCATTCCATCATACAAAATATTTAACTATTCAAGATCATAAATAAAAAAGACATCTTAGACCTCAAAAGTAGTTATTTGTAAAACCACTTTCGAAGTCAAGATGTCCATTTAGTTAAAAAAATTAAAGTGAAAATAATAAGATATAAATTGAATTTTTTACTCTTTACTAGTGATTGAGTCCTAGACCCGGATTATTCTTCTCGGTTCGCTCTTCAAGCATTTTTTGTAATTCAATAGTTAGCGATTTACTTTTTAAAGGAACACATTCACTGGGGTCGTCTATATACATTATCATGTTTGAGTCCGGATCGAATTGTTTCCATTCAGGAAGATCTGATGTATTAGGGTGATGATTTCTAGCAAAGTTAGCCCAATACTTAGCCATTGTATTACTAACACGAACATCACTTTCTCCATAATTTATAAATTTACTACTAAGATTTTGAAAATGATATGCGTTTTCGCTAGCATGATAGGCACCAAAATAATAGGGTTCTTTACCAGGAGTCACTCTTTGGAAAATGTAATAGAAAGTTGGTGATAATCGATTCTCTACTAAACAAGAAGCAAAATATCTCATATTTGCAATTGTGTTGTCAGATCTGAATCGTCCAAGAGCATATGCAGGTGAATCATTTAAGTATGCTCCATATTTTTCATAGATAAATTTCTTATGATTAGGATATTTGGTAGTCACAGTACGCTCAAATCTCTCTTTTTCAACCATTTCGCGATCACCAAGTAAGATAAAAGCTTCATCTGCAGTACATCCAAGAATAATTGGAATATCATGAATGTTTCCTTTCAAAAAGGATTGCTCCAAGCGATCTGGAATTAATCGTCCATCAACATATGGACAAAACTCTGAGGCTTCATATTCATCAGGTTTACTCAATAATTGATCTACTGTGGCCGTAAAGAGATCTTCATCATCAATCCCTACACTGTCCAAATATTTTTTACAGCGTTTCTGTTCTTGCAACTCATCGATATCCCACTCATCATGATTGAACGGTGACCCACTCTGAGTGATAGCTGCATGAAATAATCCCTTAGCTTCTGGGCAAGTTAATAACACATTAATAGCAGAAGAACCTGCAGAAACACCGAATAAAGTAACATTATCGGGATTTCCTCCAAAAAACTCAATATTGGCTTTTATCCATCGCAATGTCGCTAGCATGTCTTCTAATCCAGCATTTGTACACTTCTCTGATTTCTCATGCAACTTTGGATGTGCCATGAACCCAAATATACCAACACGATAATTGAATGTTACTACTACAACATCTTGATTACGCGCGAAATTACTACCCTCGCATCCTTCAGAAGTTGAAGAACCATTCATATAGTGTCCACCGTACAACCATACCATTACTGGTAAGTTCTTTTTTTGTGAATTTTCTGGAGTGTACACATTTAAATATAAACAATCCTCACTGGGAGAAGTTCTTTTTTCTGGAGGATACATAGAACCTTCAGAGCTTCCTGGCAACTGCATCGGACTTGCCTTAAATTTAGTAGTATCGAGAATCCCTTCCCATGAATCATTTTCAAAAGGAGGAAGAAATCTTCTTTCACCTACTGGCGGCATTGCAAATGGAATTCCTAAGAATTTATTCACTCCATTTTCATTTATTCCCTGAACTTTTCCCTTTTTTGTATCAATAATTGGTCCGTTCATTAATAAGTAGTCCTTTCGTTTATTATTCTTTTCTTAAACATCCTCTTTCAACAAACCATTAATTAGTTTTGATAGCGTTGAATTTGCTGATTTACCGTTATCTTTTTTTATAATACTTTCTGATATGATAAAGGAACCCCCTACGGCCACAATCTTGGGATGTGATAAATAATCTAGATAATTCGTTTGATCAATTCCGCCAGTGGGCAAGAACTCGACATCATAATAGGGACCACTTAACGCTTCAATCGCATTAAGTCCGCCATAAATATTTGCTGGAAAAAATTTGACAGTTTTGATACCAAGTTCAACAGCTTCTTGAATATCTGAAGGCGTTGCAACTCCTGGGAATACAGGAATATTCATTTTCTGACAATAGTTAATTACTTCAGGTATTACTGCTGGAGAAACAATAAATTTAGCACCATTATCAATTGCTGCTTTAGCTTCTGACAATTTCCTCACAGTTCCCGCACCAACAAGTAATTTACCTGATTTTGATAAGTTTTTTATCGCTTCTATTGCTAAGCTACTTCGAAAAGTTATTTCGATTAAACGAACATCATTTTTTAATAACAGAGTTTCCAATTTAGTAAGATATTCTAAATTGGTAACAGTGTACAAGGGTAACAATTTTGTATTTTTTATTTCATCTAAAATAGAATTGTTAGACATGACTAATCCTTCTTCATTTTTTTATTTTTCATTATCGCTTCATTAAGTCCTTGCATATAAGTTAATCCCATGGCCCTATCGTATAGTCCATAACCAGGGCGTGCTATTTCTCCCCACACCGCTCTTCCATGGTCCGGTCTAACAACCCCATCAAAACCTACTTCAATTAAAGCTTTCATTAAATCATACATGTCTAATGAGCCTTCTGTACTTGGGTGAGCCGTTTCTTTAAACTTTTTATTTCCTAAATATTCTACATTTCTGAAATGAACAAAATTAATACGATGTCCAACTTTATGAATCATATCAACCAAATCATTTTTCGGATCAGCGCCTAAGGCTCCCGTGCAAAAAGTGATTCCATTGTATGGAGAATCAACACACTCAATAATTCTTTGCAAGTCAGTTAGATTTCTGGTAATTCTTGGGAAATCGAAAAGTTCCCAAGGTGGATCGTCGGGATGGATTCCCATCCTGACATCAGCCTCTTCACAAACAGGGATAATACGTTCAAGGAAATATTTCAGATTATCAAAAAGATTCTCTTCTGTTACTCCTTCATAAAGTTTCAAGAGATTAGTAAACTTATTCAGTCTTTCTTCTTCCCAACCAGATAACTTAAAACCTTTTGATTGACTATTAATCAAAGTATACATTTCACTTGGCTGCATATTTTCTACTACAGCTTGATCGTACATAAGTGTATTACTTCCATCTTCATTTTGAAAATTCAAGTCAGTTTTAGCCCAACCAAAAATTGGTTTAAAACTGTAGCAAACTAAATCTATTCCACATTTTCCTAAATTACGAATAGTTTGAATGTAGTTGTCAATATAATAATCTCGCTCTTCAGAACCTGCTTTAATTGAATCATGAATTGCCACACTTTCAATACCTAATAACTTAAGTCCTTCATTTTCAATTGAATTCTTTAAATCCTGAATCTCTTGAACTTGCCAAACATCCCCAGGCATCTTACCTAATAAAGTGCCGATTACACCGTCAATGGCTGGAATCTGTTTAATATTGCTAAGTGGTATAGTATCGCTTTGTCCATACCATCTAAAACTCCATTTCATGTAAAAATCCTCCTTTTTGATTCTATTACTTTGTACATATCTATGGATGTGCTAGCACAAATAATTGCTCAATGCTTGAACGGAACGCTCAGGTAATATTTTTTTTGAAATATCCTGGACATCCTTCACACATTTTTTCCCCATCTCCTCTAAACACTCTTTTGTATAAGCTGCAGTATGAGGAGTGAGTACGATATTATCAAACGAAAGATAAGGATGATTATTTCTACCAGGCTCTTCCTCTAGAACGTCTGTAGCAAATCCTGCAATTTTACCAGACTTTATACCCTGAATAATTGCAGTTTCCTTAACCAATGCCCCACGAGCACTATTTGATATATATACTCCATTCTTCATTTTCTCTATCGAAGCTTCATCAATCATATGATAATTTTCTTCAGTAAGATTGGCACAGAGACATATGATATCTGATGATCTCAGTAATTCTTCGAGATCAACTTTTTTTGCGCCATAAGATCCGATATATAAGTTTGATTTATATGGATCATATGCAAGTACTTCACAACGAAATCCATTTCGCAAAATTTCTACTACGCAGCTACCAGTATTACCTACACCAATAACCCCTACCTTCTTATTAAAAAGTGTTCTGCCCACAAACGATGCTCTTTCTTCCCAACAGTCGTTTTTAACTCCAGTTCCTGCCTCCATAGTTCGCCGTAATACTGTTAACAGATTCGAAACATTATTCTCTGCTACTGCATCTCTTTCAACTAATGCTGGAATAATTGTTACTACAGTTCCGTGTTCTTTCGCTGCGTTTAAATCAATGTTATTGTAGCCAATTCCGTGTCTTGAGATCAGTAGTAACTCATCTTTATTATCGAAGAACTCTTTTGTAAAAAATGGTGTAACACTGGAAATAATTATGTTAAACCCTTTCAATAATTCTGCTAACTCTAAGCCGCTAATTTCACTATTTACTTCAAATCGTTTGACTTTTCCAATTTTCTTTAAATCATCGATATGTTCTGGAAAAATTTTTCCAAAACTACTCGAATTTACAATCGCAATATTAAAATTCAATACAACTACCCTCATTCTTCATAGATATTCGACTTTAGCCATTTTTTGCTGAAAATTTTTTGACAACATCAAAAATATTATCTTTTGCAGTAGAGATTAGTCCCTCACTGTTAAAATCTTCAGAAATACTAATTTGATTATAAAGTTCAATAAACATTGGTAGGTTGAGTCCGCATACAATATCGATCTTCCTATTCTGAGATAATCTCAGCGCAGTATTACAAGGACTGCCTCCAAATAAATCAACTAGACAAACAATGTCTTTTGAAATTGTTGAAATTTCCTTTTCTACTTTTTCATAAAAGGTATCGCCCGAGTCTTCTGGTACCAATGAGACAGATGATACATCATCTAAATCTCCAATAATCATTTGAGCTGAGTTAAGTAAACTCGCTCCAAAATCTCCATGAGTTAAAACTAGAATATGTTTTTTCATTTTATCCTCCAATTACATCAATTTATTCATCATAACTAAATCCCAGTCCGTTTACTTCTTGAACTTCAGATACTACCACAAATGCTGAAGGATCAATTCTATAGACTATTTCTTGAAGTGTAATATACTGTTTGTTTGGTATTACAATCATAATGATATCTGTACACTCTTCTGAATAACCGCCTTTACCATTATAGATCGTACTACCACGCCCTAAATTATTTACTAACACTTCATTTATTTCTTTGTACATCTTACTGATTATAGTAATTTGTCTGGCAGAAGTAGCTCCTAATAACATTGTCTTGTTTATCATCACAGAACCAATCCAAACAGAAATTGTTCCTATTAAAGTTTGTTCAATTCCGTATATTAAAAAACCTAAGACAATCGTGAACATATCCGTAACAAAAACTAGCTTAGAGATAGAAAAACCAGAGTACTTATTAATAACCAGAGGGATAGTATCCATTCCACCAGTTGAGCCATCAACAAGAAAGACTATCCCTATTCCAACGCCCGTTAAAATCCCACCAAAGAGGGATGCAATAATTGGATCCGAAACAATAGTGTTTCCACCAGTATATGAGGTGACCAATGATAAGAAGAAAGGATATAGAGCAGTACTGATTGCAGTTTTCAACGCAAAATTTTTTCCTAGAAAAACAAAACCCATAGTAAATAAGAAAATATTCAACAATAAAACGGTTGTTGTTGCAGAAATATCTATGAATGGATTCAACAAAACTGCTACTCCTGCTACCCCTCCTGTAATTACGTTATTAGGTACGATAAAAAGTCCCGATCCTAATGAAAGAATAAAATTTCCTAAAACCAAGTGCACTATAGACTGAATATTACTGTTTACAAAAATCTGTTTTTTTATCATCTGTACCTCACTTAAGATTCATTTTTTTAGAATAACCCAATTAATGAACCCAATAGAGACAAAATGATAATAATTCCAATAACTAAGTTGTAGCTTTGGCCTTTTTTACTGAAGTACCAGTAAATTCCTGCAATCACTACAAGTGGAAGCATACCAGGTAATATTTGATCCAGTAATTCTTGGATAACAATTGGATCCGCATTTGCTAGTTTAATCTTTATTGGAATAGATAATTTAACGTAACTCGCAGATAACGCTCCCATCATTATCAGACCTAATATACTCGATCCTGTTATTACTTTATTGATCATCCCTGACCCTAATAAAGACTGAATTGAGTCCCTACCAACTTTATATCCAAATTTAAATAAGTTATAACCCAATGCCAGACTTATAATAGGAAATAGAAACGGGAAAATCCCACCTAATATGTTACCGGATTGTGCTAATGTGACGGCAATTGAAAAAATAATAGGTCGCAGTGTGCCCCAGATTATCGTATCCCCAATACCTGCCATTGGTCCCATAAGTCCTGTTTTTAAACCAGAAAACATTTCATCTGGAAGATCAGCACCGCTTGCTCTCTCTTCTTCTAATGAACAAATGACCCCCAAAATCAGACCGGCAAAAGTCCCTTCGGAATTGAAAAACTGCAAATGTCGTCTTAATGCAGCCTTATATTCCTCTTTATCATCCTTATATAGCTCTCGCAATGAAGGTAGCATACTGACACAGAAAGAAAGTGCTTGTAATCGTTCATATGAATTACTTAATTCAGCAGTGAATATCCACCAGAAGTATGTCTTTTTTAATGATTTTTTCGAAAGGGATAATCGTTTCGCATTATCATTATCTACAACATTATTTTCCATATTAAGCTCCCTCACTTTCCATTTTCTTCGTACTAACTACTAAAATCGCAATACATAAACCGAATACTGCAGTAGCCATTGTATTTAGCCCTAAGTAAACTACTGCAAAATAACCAATTATAAAATATGGGAGAATAGATTTTTTCCCTATTGTGTAGACTACTATTGCAAAACCAAGAGCTGGTAATAACCCACCTGCAACTTCTAAGCCATGCATTATCCATTCTGGTAAAAAATTCATTATGTTGTTTACAACATCCGAACCGAAAAGTGTCACTAGAAATACAATTGGAAATCTTAAGATAAATCCTTGAATTATAGGGTAAATCACACCTTCTCGAAAAACACCTCTATCCTTACCTTCTTCAGCAAAGGAATCTGCTCTATGAATAAACATTGCATTCATAGTTCGACGAATTTGATCAATAAAAACACCTAAAACTCCAAAGGGTACTGCTAGAACAACTGCTTGCTCTGCTGTAAGTCCAGTTTTTAAAGCAATTGGAATTGCAATTACTGAAGCGAGTGTTGGATCTGATGGTAAGTTCCCTCCAGGCATAATCATTCCTAAATAAACGAGTTGAATTGTTCCACCCAACATTAATCCCGTTTTTAAATCTCCTGAGACTAATCCAAATATCATGCCGATAAACAAGGGCTGTCCTGGTACATCATAGAACCAGTAACCAATTTTACAGTGCCCGATAAAGTATAATAATCCTGCTGTTAGAGCCATTCCAAAATTTGAATCCATTATGAGGTTTTCTCCTTTCTATTTCATCTTCGACAAAGCTGCATCCAATTCTACTTTAGGTTCGGTTGGTAAAACATGTAAGTACACATGAGTTCCTTTTGCTTGAACCTCTTTTAATAGTTCTGCATCTGTTTGATCAAGTGAGATTTGATTCAATACGTTAGTTCTACCAGGACCACCACCCAATCCACCAATTTGTAATTCAACTATTGGAAATCCTAAACGTTGAGCTTCATAAATATCCTTAACCGTTTTAAAAAGGATCAATAATTTTTCGGATCCAAATTGATTTTCTTCCCATTGTTTAACTGATTCTTCGATTGAAGTGACTTCAACCTTTATTCCTGGTGGTGCTGCCATTGTATAAATGTTTGCTAAAAAACTATCCTTTGCTAACTCATTATTAATAATTACAATTTTTTCAGCATTGCATTCCTTGAGCCATTTAGTAATTACTTGCCCATGAATTAACCGAAAATCCGCTCTAATTAAATTGATTTTTCCCATAGCACTTTCTTCCTTTCGTTTCTAAATAATGTACCAACTTAATTGTGATAAAAAATTGATTTCACATCCTCCCCGTAGCTCTTTATCAATATCAAAAATCTTGTACACTTTTAATAATGCAATTACTATGCCAATATTATTGTGTTAAAAAGAAACATGATGAAATCAACCTTTGATTCCACCATGTTTCTTTTTTTTTGACTTTAAATCTCAAAACGATTTACTGTGTCATTCTGTGTCAAAAATATCCATCAAAAATCCCATTTCACAATTTGGAATTTCCAACATATAATTATTTTCAATTACCTTTATTCCAGCTTTCAAAACAGAATAGAGCTCTTCATCCTCCTGAATTCGATTTTCTATTTCAGGATAATTTATTGATTCTGTACGTAATACTCTTTCGATCATACTGGCGCAGTGGAGGACGAACAGTATCAGATAACGACTTTGATTGTCCCCCATCTCAATTTCATTTTTAACATACTCAAATGAATCGAGTAGAATATTTAGCGTCTTTTGTGGATTTAAAAATGTCAGTGACTCATTTAAGATTTTCATTAATCCATTTTCATTACTAAATTCAATTAGATTCTCCTCATCGTTATTAGAATAATAGCTACTTATTAAATCTCTCAACTGTAACAAGCCATTCTCTAACAGAATCTTTTCAGAAGGAATAAATGGAACCTGAGCTACATTAAGATTATCAATACCAACTATAGCCAATATTTTTTTATTTTTGAAATCTCCAATACGGAAATCTTGATTGTTTGTTGGAAATAACTCGATATTATATTTCGCTATCATAGAAACCGAATTTCTTAAAAAATTTGCTAATGCAATTGCGGCACCTTGGCCAGTTAAACAGGTGGTGATAATTACTTCTTTTGACTCAATACTAGTTTTTCTCTTCTTTACTTTCTGGTTAAAATGCGAATACATGATCTCTTTTACTTCTGAGTATATTTCATCAAGTTCATAATCAATTATTAAAGTTTTTCGTAAGGCTTCTAAAACAAAAGGAGTGGACAAAAAGTCAATAGTTCTTGTTGGAACTCCCGTCTTTTCTGTATAGAGCTCTCCAAATGAGTTTAGAGAACCCATATCCGTCATTATCAATATACCTTTACCCTCGTTAATTTCATCTGCGGTTTTTTCAAATTCCGCATAAAATTCATCTACTCGTTTCTCAAGTTGCATGTCCAATGCATGTGTATGCTCTGTTTCTAAAAGAGAGTTAGCCACTTTTGCTGTGTTTTTTGCAATGCCACTTCCATGTGCCATTAAAAGAAGTCCTACTCTTTTTTTATCTTTCTTTAAGCTATTTTGTTCATCCATTGCCAAAAATAAAGTAAATAAGTATGTTTCTTGAGGAGAAAAATCAATTCCTAGCTCGTACTCTAAATGATTTTTCACTATTTGAGCCACTTTCAATTCTTCTTCATACCTTTTTTTCAATTCATCAATATCTATATTTAGAGTTGAATGTCCAGTCGATTGATTTATTATAGAATTCACATGCATTGCAAATGCAACATATGTACGCTTAGAAAATCGCTTATTTAATTTTCTCTCTGCAATTTTTAAAACAACATTCACCTCATAATACACACTGGGCTCAATTATTTTAAAAATATTCTCATTCTCAGTTCGATTATATGGTGACGAAGGATATTCTTCTAAAATGCTTTGTTCTAACTCTTTTTTTATAGTATTTAAGCTCGCATCCTTATCAACACGTTTATACCACATCTGACTATTTAAAAGAGTATCCGGCGTTGATGAACCATCGAAAATGAATTCTCCTTCTAAACTATTAATTAAATAGTCTATTTCTCGATTTTTATCCGCATTTAGAATTCCTTCTAAAATATAACTTGGTAAAGCTTTTTTTGATACAGTAATTTTTTCGTTATGAGAAGTAATCGAATCCAGATAACTTCTTGCACATATTAAATTAATATCAGCTTTCAACTGGCCAACATTACCAATACATTGGTAGCCTAGTAAAGATTTGATGACTCCTTTTTTTACAATAATGGGTTTCTGAATCTTGTCGTATTCTAAATTGAAAAAAATACTAATCAATTCTAGCCTTTCATCTATCCCTCTATTATTAATATTAGGCAAATCTATAGCCATTGGAATTCTTCGTAGAAATGTAGCCAATAAAACTGACTCTATTGGTTCTGTGGTCGCTCCAATAATTAATACTTTTGAAAAATGATAATTGTCATTATCTCCTAATCTTCTGTACTTTCCAGTATCAATTAAGTGAAAAAGCATTTCCTGACCTTCAGCGGGTAACCTATGAATTTCATCTAAAAAAAGTATACCTCCATTAGCTTTGGACACCAGACCATGTTGATCACTTTCTGCCCCAGTAAAAGCTCCTTTTCTATATCCGAATAACGTAGACAGTAAGAGTTGTGGATTTTCAGAATACTCGGAACAATTAAAAATTATGAATGGAGCATCTTCGTTCAAGATCCCATGAGATTTAGCAAATTTGTACATTAAGTTTGCGAACATAGTTTTACCAGTTCCTGTTTCTCCAGAAAGAATGGTGTTAAGACCATGTGGAGGATATATCATAGCAGCACTTGCTTTTTCTATAGCTAATTTCAAACTCCCAGAATGCCCTACTATTCTCTCAAATACATTTAATGTTGGTTCTTTTTTACAAAATTCACTAAGATTCTCTACATTAGTTTTGTTAATATTCACACCAAAAATCTCTTTTATCTTATCAATAGGAAAATACTTTACAGGTCTTCCATCAATTTTTATTAATTTACCTTCTTTTACAAGTTTATTTAGTTCTTTACTACAATTAGTACGATCGATATTAATTGCTTCAGATATTTCAGTAGTTCCGATTCCATTAAAACCATTTTTTATCTCAGCATATCCAATATGACTAACACAACGCTCTAAAAAATTATATACCTTATCTTTTCTATACATAGCTTTCCCTCCTCATTTTTATTAGAGTGTTTCAAAATAGTATGATTCATTAGTTGAATATCCATGTAAATAATTAACGATGGAAATAGAATCCTTGTGAAAACGATAGCACATTTATAAATTGTCTTCAATGACGATTATGTATAGCAAACTGCATATTCAACTTTCATATTATAAAAAAAAGTGTTCCTTTTCGAACAAACGAAAGAAACACTTTACTATAATTTGGACTATTTGCTATTAATAGAAATCTGAAAAAATTACCTTGGTCTCTTATTGACTTCAGAACTGTCCTTTTTTTCATTTATTGCTTTATCTAGTAATGATGGATTCGTAAAGCACTCAATAATTGTTTGACTCATTGCTTTTGCCGATCTTTCGATAGCGATATGACTAATTGGACTAATAGCTAGTTGTTCATACTCTGGTGTATGAAGTGAGACTCTAGTAGGATTCAAACTAAAATAAGGATTAGTTGTTGGCATCAACTGGCTAACATTACCAAAGTCTGTAGAACCAAAATCATCAGGAAAATCGGGAAGTAACTTCTCACCCATTTCCTCAAAGGATTCACGGCAAATATTACCTAAAGTCTCACTAAAAGTTCGTGCTGCATATCCTTTTTGTTCTTCTATAGTTACGTCACATCCGGTTGCCAAAGAAGCTGCTTCAATACAATTCTTGACACGATTAATCAAACTTGCCATTTCATTTTCCTCTAAACACCTAATACTAAACTCTATTTTTGTATTATCTGGTATCATATTAGTTGCTACACCACCTTCAGAAATGCAGCCTGAAAGTCTTACATCTGAAGTAACCTGTTGCCTAAGAAATCCTATAGCATTAAAGAATAAATTTGCGGCATCTAATGCATTTATTCCTTTAAATGGTTGACTTGCAGCATGAGCAGATTTTCCTTTATATTGAATAGAAAAGGAATGTGTTGTTGTACACCGTCCAGCAATTCGAGTAGTACCAGAAGTTGGATGTACCATAATTGCTGCATCTACGCCGGTAAAACCGCCATTATCTATTATTTTTATTTTTCCACCGCCGCCTTCTTCTGCCGGAGTTCCAATTAATGAAACTTTTCCTTCAATGCCATGCTTGTCCATGGTAATTTTTGTAGCTAGATAAGCACCTAATGCAGCCGTACAAATTATATTGTGTCCACAAGCATGACCGATTTTGGGTAGAGCATCATACTCAGCACAAATGGCAAAATGATATTTAGGATTACCTACTGTATGGGTTGAGATAAAGGAAGTATCAATTCCACAAAATCTTTCTTTTACTACACACCCTTCTTTCTTTAAGTAACCTGTCAACTTACTAACAGCTTTATATTCTTCATAACAGAGTTCTGGGTTTTGATGTATGAATTCACTAATACTTATCAAATTTTCTTTATGCTTATTCACTGTGCTATATATTGTTTTCTTTATTCCTGTGTCCATTTTGTCCTCCTAGAATAATCCTACTAGTGCTCCTAAAAGAGACACTGCTAATACGCCTAATAGAATTGTTGTATACTTCACATTTTTCTTTTTTATTAAGTAATATAGTAAGAAAACAGCGACAAATGGTAGTAAACCTGGCAAAATTTGATCAACATATGATTGTATTGCAGTGGATTCACCATTTACTATCAGTTTAGGTTTAAGCTCCAACTTTACATACTGTGAAGAAAGTATTCCCATCATAAACATTCCTAATATACTAGATGCTGTAATAAATTGGTTGATTCTACCGTCTTTTAGAACCTGTAAAATACTTTTACGTCCGAACTTATAGCCTAACTGAAATAGGTAGTAACTTATTGTTGATGTAATTAGACTACTAACCACAAATGGTCCCATCCCTGCAATCCAACTACCTGCAGAAGCAAGAGGTAAAAATAAGCCGATTATGATTGGTCTTATTGTTCCCCAGTCAACTGTATCTCCAATTCCTGCTAAAGGACCCATAAATCCAGTTTTTAGACCTGTAATCATATCATCAGAGATCTCTTCACCTTTGGCACGCTCTTCTTCCATTGCAATTACAATACCAGGTATCAAACTTCCCCAAATACCTTCTGTATTGAAAAAAGTCAGATGCCTTTTAAGAGCACTACTCAATTCAGAATCCTCTTTGTATAACTTCTTAAGTATCGGCGCTATACAGGCAACAAATGATAAACTTTGTAATCGTTCAAATGAATTAGATAACTCACATGTTCCTAACCACATCATCCACGAACGTCGGATATCTTTTTTTGACAATAAATGTTTAGTATCTACAATTTTTTCAGCCATTAAATACTCCCCGTTTCTTCTGATGTTTTGTTATTAGTAAATGTTATATGCATAAATGCCATAAAAATTCCTAATAAGGCAAAGGCGATTGTGTTTACTTGTTGGGCATACTGGAATAAGAAAAATCCTAGTATAAAATAAGGCAATATCCCTTTTTTACCAATAACAGAAATTGTTATCGCAAATCCTAAGGCTGGTAAAATCCCGCCTGCAACTTGTAAACCAGTCATTATCCAATCGGGAACGAAATCCATAAAATTTTGTACAGCAGTTGGTCCTAAATAAATGGCAATCGTTACTGGAATGATGTAGATAGGAATAAGAGCTAAAGTTGGATATAAAAAATGGGCTCTTATAACGCCATTTGCATTTGCATTTTCGGCATACTTATCAGCCATATGAACCCATGCAGCATTTACTGTTCGTCTAATGTAATCAAGTAAAACCCCAAGTAACCCAACTGGAACTGCTAATGTTACTGCTACTTCTGGAGAAAGATTACTTTGAATTGCAATTGGCAATGCAATAAATGTGGCTAGTACTTGATCTGTCGGGATATTTCCACCAGGTTGAATGACACCCATGTAAATAGCTTGAATCGCTGCACCAATAATCATTGCCTGAGGAACATCTCCTAACACAATTCCGATTAGTAGCGCACCGAAAAGTGGAATGTTCTTTGGCCAAGTGTATAAAATACCCATACGACAAAAACAGAAAAGAACACCTAATATAATTGCTTGTGCTACACTCATTTTTTAACCTCCTAAAATTTGTTTTTAATATCTTCTAATTTCACTTCTCTTTCTTCAGGTACTGTTTGAAGATAAATATCAGTACCATCCTGTTGCAACTTAATCAATTCATCAAACTCATCTTTTGTCAAAGTGATATTTTTAAAAACTACTGTTCTGTCTGGTCCGCCACCGATACCACCAATTTGAAGTCGTTCAAATTTTATACCAGTTGTCATTGCCTTTAAAACCATAGGGATACTTTTGAATAGAATTATTGAATTATTTAAACCGCGATCACTTAAAAACTCAGGTATTTCATCAATTGATTTCACAATTAGTGTTACACCACTAGGTGCAGCCATTTGAAAAACTTCGATCATGAAATCATCACTTGCCAATGCATCATCAAAAATGATTACTTCTTTCGCATTTGTTTGTCCAATCCATCGTGTGACCACCTGGCCGTGTAATAAACGGCTATCTACCCTAACTAATCCAGCTTTTATCATAAAAGTTCCTCCTTTTGATACCGATTTCATTTTTATTTTTTTTCACATTCGTGTTATACTAATAGCACGAAATAAAAATATTTTTAAAAACGAGATCGATAATTAGATATATTTTTATTATATAGAATTTTTTTGATTTGTAAATACGTTTTATAAAAATATTTCGATAATTGGAGGTTATTATGAGTTATTTAGAGAATACTATTCAAGCTAGTTACCCTACACTAACGAAAAAAGAAGGGAGAATTGCAGATTACTTGTTGAATCATACAGACGAAGCAAAATCTAAAACAATTTCTGAAATTGCTGAAATATGTGAAGTAGCTGAATCAACAGTTTTTTTATTCTCAAAAAAAATCGGGCTTTCAGGTTTTAAAGAACTTACAGTCCTATTATCTAACAGCTCTAAAAAAAATGTTTTTGAAGGAATCTACGAAGAAGACGGCATTCAAGCCATTACAAAAAAAGTAGTCGATTCAGCAATTTCCTCAATTACTAAATCGGCCACTTTGATTGATTTTGAACAATTACCTGAAGCTGTATCATTATTAACGAGTTCAAAAAGAACAGTTCTATTTTCTTTAGGAGGTTCATCACCTGTAGCATTGGATGCATTTCATAAATTTTTACGTTCACCTTTAGAAGTTGATTATATTAACGATTACCATATGCAACTACTTATGGCCGGTAGAATGTCTAAATCTGATTGTGCCATTATTATTTCTCACAGTGGAGAGAACTCAGATATATTAAGAATTACAAATTTGCTAAAGGAAAATGAAGTTCCAATCATTGTGATATCAAGTTTTACAAACACTACTTTGGCTAAGGCAGCGGATCATCTGTTTATAGCACCTTCAGAGGAACTAAAATATAAAAACTCAGGAATATATACTAGAAGATTTTCACAATCATTAATCATAGATATTCTATTCACTCTAGTTATTACTATGAGTAATGAGGATCCAACACCTAGTCTTGAAAAAATTCATAATGCTATCAATTTAACAAAATAGTTGTGGCAGATATACAAGTGTACTTTTAATAAAAATAATATTTTGGCTATTGAAGTACTTATTTTGCGTACTGACTAAGAGGGTTATTTTCATGATAGTTTTATTCTTTGAGGAACACTGAATTTGAAACTTCAATAAGTTAATGGATTTCACAAAGTTTGTCAATTAAACTGTGGAAGTTAAATAGTTAAGAGTTTCTAACAAACAAAATTTTATTGACTATTTTTGAAATCAGACAAATTTTGTTTGGACACGTAGTTGAATAAACCTACCGTTGTTACGGAAGGTAAATCGCATACTTTTCAATTCTAGAGGAGAAGGTCTCGTTGATCATTAACTGATTAAGCACCATAGCCCAGTTTTGAATTCGACCACCTGACCACTTCGCGTGTAATTCTTTCGTGCGTAAATAAAGTAGTTTTAGGAGTGCATTCTCATTAGAGAACGCTCCTTTTTTTGTGACTTTTCTGAAGCTGGAGTAATTACTTTCAACCGCATTGGTAGTGTACATAATTTTTTGAATGGCACTACCATAATCAAATAGTTGTTCAACATGTGCAAAGTTCCGTTTCCAGACATCTACAGCACCAGAATAATGAGACCACCGATTTTGAAAACTGTCAAAAGCAGCATGTGCAGCGTTTAGAGAAGAAGCACCGTAGAACTTTTTCATATCTCGGCAGACTTCCTTATAGTCCTTACTTGGAATATAGCGCAATGCATTTCGAACAAGATGAACAATACAGCGCTGAACAATTACCGATGGAAAGATCGCTTTTGCGCCTTCTTCGAGGCCAGAAACACCGTCCATCGAAATGAAAAAGACATCTTCGACACCACGCGCTTTCAGTTTATCAAAATCAAAGACATATATCTTCGACGGTTGTTACGATATCACGTTGACTCATTCCTCGTGCATACATGGAAAGAACCTTCCCTTCAATGTCGGAGACATCTCGTTTTCTCTTAGGAATTAACTCTGGATCAAAGGAAGCCTCTCGGTCTCTAGGAACATCAATAGCCACTTCACCAAAAATGGTTTTAAGCGTTTTATTCCATAGCCATTTCGACGATTATCGTGTTCCTTAGGCTCTTTAGAATGGGCATCATAACCTAAATGGTTATTCAATTCTCCTTGAAGCATTTTTTCAAAAAGGGGCCCAAACACATCTTTCAAAGCATCTTACATGTCATCGACAGATTCAGGTTGATAGGCATTCAGAATGGATTCAGCTAACTTTTCGGCATCAGGATTTCTTTTCTTTCTAGCCATCGTGTAATCACCTCTTGATCTTATTTTAGAAAAAGAAAAACCGCGAAGCAACCACCTGCCTAGGATTAATGGTTACTTTCACGGTTTATATTACACTCTCGATATCATTGTTTTATTTTTATTCCTATAAAACTATTTCCTAAATTTAGAATTTCTACAATTTTCTTCGTTTCAGTATTATAAGCTACCTTAAAAAGATTCATTCCACTCTTCCATGATAGCCCAATTTTTTTATTCCTATGATAAGCGACTACCACCCCCTCAACTTTATTGTTTTCTATACCTTTTTGATAAACTTCAAGCCACACCAACTCGGAAAACGTATCATTTGCATCTTGATAAGTCTTTCTTTCCTGACCAAAGTATTCCGTATTAAGCTCATCGGATAGATACGATGATACTTCTTTTTTCTTATTCTCAATGTCATCTGGAGTAAAATTTAAGTTTGCTTCAAATACCTTTCTAACTACCAGATCATATTCGACACATATATTATCGTCGGTATCTGTAATCGTTGTTATTTGTTCCTTATTCTTTAATGATGCATAGAACTTATCCAATTCATTTGATAAGTTTTCATTCTCATCTTTTAGAATTTCTAGAACTACTTTTTGTTCTTTCTGTTTTTCTCTGAGGTTTTCAATAGTCCTCAACAGATCAATATTCTCTTGTTGACGATTAACATTCCAAAAGCAAAAACCGAAAATAATTGAAACTAAAACTAATTCAATCAATATATGTTTTTTCACATTGTTTGCTCCTTTTAACAAACTTCAAATACATTCTCATATCTTTTAAAATTCATTCTTGCCATTTACAGATTCTACATGATAAGTATTCAGAATAAGTTCGACTAAAATCATGGAATAGGCCTCTTTTTATCCTTTGTGTACTTACCGCTTTGTCTATTTAAAAAAAGAAAAACTGTGAAATAACCTCCTATTCAGAAATAGTGGCTACTTACACAGTTAATATTTCACTCTTTTCATGATCCTTTTTAATCGAAATTGGACCGGCGTAAATTACTTATCAAATCTTCAAATTCAAATTTAATATTATAAAACTTTGCTATCAGCTCTTTGCCATAATCTTTATCATTCCTTGCCTTATCGCTTACGAGGGCGTCCTGAAGAGCTAGCAAGTCCAATTCCCATCCTTTAATTTTATTAAAAAAGCTACGTCTATTTTTTCCAATATCCTTATTTTTATCCATACTTCTCATCAAATGATCTTCGAACTCTCTTATTAACCCCCTAATTTTTTTGCATTCTCTAGAAGTATCCTTAAGTTCATTTAAGTAGCTATCATGACTATATTTAATATAAAATTTTTTGGATTCTTCATCTTCAATTAATGAACTAGAATCAAATAAACTAAATTGTTTTAATTGATCTGCTGTTTCAGGGTCTGTTTCTTCCAAATCGAATAGTTCAGTCTGTATCATGTTGGCAAGGAGCTTGTTCTTAAAATTCAAATAGGAATGCTGAGAATTGTAATATGTTCTCTTAGTAATATTGGTATCTTGTTTTTCACCGGTAACTTCAGAAATAAACCTAGCAGATCCCATTGTGTATAAATCTGCATTTGCTTCGTCATACAACTCTTTTTTTAGTTCTGCTCTAGGTCCTACCTTCTCCCCTTTAGTCTGATAAATCCAATCTTCTTTCAAGTCATCAGATACAAAAACGACATTAGAATAATCACCTTTTTTAGCTTTCCCAATAATATCTTTCCAAATTAGAAGGTCTCCAAATTTTGTATGATATTCTATCTCTCCATACTTTCGTACCTCTTCTCCCTTTTCTGCTTCATCCATATAACCTGGAGGGAAGCTAATTTTATATCTTTCTTTCCCTTCAAGCTCTATGGAATTTATATCTTCTTGAGAAGGAGCGGCTCCAATTTTAGCAAACATTAATTCAGCCAATTGATTACTTGTGTCCTCAACATCACCAATTAATGAGAATTCTTTTTCTACCTCCTCTTGAATAAAGGAGTTTACAAATTTATTCAGTTCCTTACTAAAGTTCTCTTTTATATTTTTTCTTACTTCATTTTCGTCAGTGCTTCTAATCAGTGAACCAAAACTATCCATCTCTTCGTTGAAAACTTTAGTTAATTTTGGAACATTACTTTCCAGTTTGTTACCAAAATTCTTTTTCTGTATCTTAATACCTCTAATTACAGACTGTTTATTAAAATGAAACTCAAGTGCAGCTATATACGGAACCCATAAATTATCTGAAACGTTTTCCAAAGAATTGAATAATTTTTTTCGACTTTCAATAGAAAATCTAAAAATATGCAATAACACATTGGTGTCAATCACTATGAGTGTATCTTCAGAAAGATTACGAAAGTCAATCTTTTCCTTATGATAAAATTCCCTAAACATTTCTTTCATTTTTTTCTCCTTTGATTTCCATCTCGAAAACATTATACCAAACTTCCTCAATGATATAGATACCATTCAAAAAAATAATTGTTCGTTAAGAGTATACTTAGAGTTTCATACATTTTGATAAACCTTTTTAATAAACTTCACTGTGCCTTGAAGGTACGTGTAATTTTCTTCACCTTTTGTCATTTTTTTATACTATGTGCTTGAGTATCTTTGCCTCTCAAAAGATCCATCATGAGTGCCAATGAGATCGTAGCATCCTCATCGCTAACTGTTGTCATTTACTCAATCCAACTTTATACAATTTTACCGCCCACTCTCCATTCAGTTCGTTCCTTATCAAAAGATGTCCATAACAAGTATCTTGATCACAGACACAGAAACCATTTGAGGATTGTTTCTTGTCGAGATGCACTTCTTGCTGTTGAAGTTAATCCAATAAACAACGTTCCCTGCCGATCGATTAATCTGATCCAAAGAACTAAATGAACTTTTTATCCTTTACTACTTTATTCTTATGATTCTTCTACAGCGCGGGCAAAACAAACATCCCCAGATAATAAATATCCAAAGGAAGTATCAATTTGCCCTATATGAACAGAATCTGTGCCATAACCACCTATTTCAATGATCTTTGTAGCAGTTCCATAATAGTTTTCTGCAAGAATTGCGGTGTGTCCATCATTCCCGAAACCTCCACCTAGATTGACCACAATGATATCACCTGCCTTGGCTTCACTTTCTTGGATTTCTTGAAGATATTGTTTTAATCCTCGTGCATCACTTGTCATGGATGGAGTCGCCCACGGTACTTGAGGAGTCTTATATCCAGCTTTAGTCAGTACAAACCATACAAAACTGGAACAATCTGTAAAACCATTTTTATCAGGATTATCGATCGTCCCAAATTGAGTCCGTCTTTCTTGGGAATAACTGAAGTAGCCTATTAATTCTCTTGCAGTTTCAAGAATATCACCGCCATCTCCGGTACTGACTGACGCACATTTTGCTGCTAAATTTTCTAACTGGCCTTTTGCTGCATTTTCCATAGCAGCCCCTGAAATTGGATCGCTGCTGCCAAACTTCGCAAACCATTCGTCTGCCCTAGCATTCCGTTCTTCTGAATGCCATTGAGAAGAATCTTGGCTGAGACCTTCAAACCAGAGCAACCATTGATGTTGAGCTTCATGAACATCGGTCAACTGTAGCGCAGCTTTCGCTTTGGCGTAATAAGGATTCTCTAGTTCCTTTTTGAGAAATTCCAACTGGACACCTAGGTTTGACATCTCTTTCCTTTTTTCTGCCGCAAACGATCGTAGCGCCTCTTTACGAGAACCTAACCATTGCGCTAATCCAAAAGCACCACTTGATGGATTCTCAATATCTGGATTGAATCCACCACTTTCAAAATCCATACATCCCATTGGTCCTGCTGCTTCTTGTGGTGTTGCCTCCAATTCTGTTATAAAAAAATCGTAAATAGCTTTTGCATTTTCTTCTGATCCAGCATTATCAATATTAATAGATACTGCACTAGGTCTATCTTCACAAAGGTTTTCATCGTCTACGCCCATAATGTACATTCCCAAAATGAACAAAAAGGCAACGACTAAAACTGGAATCAGACACCCTAGGCAGCCACATCCGTAGCCTCGTCTTTTTCTGGTTTCTTCCATCCCAGCAATCCTCTCTAAAAAGAAAAATCCCTAGAGATTGATTTTCTCTAGGGTTAAATGTGCATATTATAAAGTAATGCATATTTTTTATATTTCTCTTAATTGTCAAATTAAGTTAGACAAATCATCAATACTTACGTAACTCAAAAATACTTCCAAAGGTGTTCGATA
>NZ_JARPZC010000021.1:0-27433 GCF_031927985.1 Enterococcus dongliensis | reverse complement strand
TCCGGCATAGCTCAGTTGGTAGTAGCGCATGACTGTTAATCATGATGTCGTAGGTTCGAGTCCTACTGCCGGAGTTTAAAAGACAATCATAAGGTTGTCTTTTTTTGTGAGCAAAGTATTTATAGGATTGTTCAAATCGTGCTATTCTCTATATGAGGTGATAAGAAGTATGCATATAAATATAGCAGATGAATTGGTAGAGAAACTTAAAAAATATCAAGATAGTCGGATCGTTTTAGATTTGGATGATGGTGTAGGACGTTATTCTAAATCTGGTAGTTGTGCATTGAATATCAGCTTTCGCTTATTGATATTAGATAAAGATCAAGATGATTCAGATTATACATTAGACGTCGAAAGTACGATTGGTAATATCCCGATTAAGGAACATTCAAAGTTGTATTTAGAAGAGGAAATGTCATTAACTTTTGATCCACGCATGTCGTTGATTAAATTAAAAGGTCCTAGTGGGATAATTGATGGGAATGTACAAATCATTGATTTACGTAAAAAAGAGTGAGCTTAGATAAGCTCACTCTTTTTAATTTGGTCGTTTGATGTTTACTGTTTTAGCTATGTGACTGTAAGTATTACCAGCTAGGCGTGCAACTGGATCAAAAGTTATGGGATCAATATATTCCTTTACTGAATCAAAGATCGAATCTTCAAAATGATAGTTTAAAACCTCTAAGATGAATAAATCACTAATAATCATTTTTTTATGATCTTCAATTGGAATATATTGATGGAGGCGTACTTCGAAACGAATAGGTGCTTCTTGTATAGCTGGAACAGCAATTTCTTGGCTAGTTACCAATGTAAGATTGCTGTTGTCTAATTCACTTTCATCAGCAGGTAAAGAAGCAGCCGTTTGATTCATTTTCGTTAATACAGAGTCATTCACTAAATGAATGACGCCTTCTTTTTGGTAAAGTAAGTTGTGTGCGGTATCTTTCATTTTTTGTTCTTTTCGATTAATTGAAAGACTTACCAACGGCAATTCTTTAGAAACAACGTTGAAATAACTAAAGGGTGCAGCATTAACTACGTCTGTTTTAGGATTGATCGTTGTAATCCATGCAATTGGCCGGGGAATGATACTACCGGTCAGAAATTTATAATTTTGTTTGCTTGTGAGATCTTTAGAAGAATAAATGTGCATGAATTCCTCCTTATGGACGTTTGATATTGGCATCAGATGTATCGAATGGACGAACATATTCTTCGATTTCTTGACGTTTTGATTGGAGATGTGGCGGCAAAGATAAGATTTCTCCAGCATGTTCATAGGTTTCGTCTTGTAAAAAGCCAGGGCCATCTGTTGCTAGTTCAAATAAGACGTGTGGAGCTGCTAAGAAATATTCAGATTGGAAATAGAAACGATCAACAAAACCAGAATTTGGAAATTCCAAGCCATTAATTTTTTCGATCCAATCACGAAGAGCTGTCTCATCAGCGACACGTAAAGCTAAGTGATGGACATTTCCATATCCTTCTTGAGCTGGGATCAAGTCGGGTTGATCATCTACAATAATAGTAGCACCATTTCCACCTTCACCAACTTCAAATTGATGCAACGTATCTTCTGTCGCAGTTTCTTTAAACCCTAATAGGTTTTCTAAAACTAATTTCAAGTGTTCAAATTTTGCGACAGTAACGATTACTGGTCCTAAACCAAAGATTGCATGTTCCGCTGGGACATTTGAATTTTTCCAAGGTGTGCCGCCAGCGACTCCTTGATTTTTTTCATCTGAGACTAATTGAAACAATTGATCATCGTAATCATGAAATTCTAAATATTTTTTGCCAAATCGTTCCTTGATTTCGCCATGGGCAATGTTTAGATTTGAAAAACGTTTAGCCCAGTATTCTAATGATGCGTCTGTAGGAACACGGAAACCAGTTCGTGAAATACTATTTGTTCCTTTTGTTCCTTTAGGGATATTTGGAAAATCAAAAAAGGTCATATCAGTTCCAGGGGCACCGGCATCATCAGTAAAGTATAAATGATAGGTTTCAATGTCATCTTGATTGACTGTTTTTTTTATCATACGTAAGCCTAAAATATCTGTAAAGAAGCGATAATTTTTTTCGGCGCTAGAAGTCATTGCTGTAACGTGGTGTAATCCGCGAATTTGTGTATCCATAATAAATTCCTCCTAAATTCTTACTAAAAGTAAGTATAAAGGCAACTGCTTTATTAAGCAAGAATTTTGTCTGCTATTGATATTTTCTAAAGGAATCAGTAGGATGGAGACAGGAGGTAAATGATGAAAAATATTGTTTTGTTTGATTTAGACGGGACGTTGACTGATTCTAGTGAGGGAATCTTAAATAGTATTTGTTATATGTTAGAAAAGCAGGGATTGGTGATCCCTGATAAAAAGACCTTGCAAAGTTTTATTGGACCGCCATTAAGTGAGTCGTTACAGGAACTTTACAACTTATCTGAAACTGAAGCAAAGGAAGCCGTCAAACTTTATCGAGATCATTATGCTGAACATGGAGTGAAACAATTAACAGTGTATGCGGGGATCGAGGCTGTACTAGCAGAATTATCATCAAACTATTTTTTAGCGATTGCTACATCAAAACCAGAGTATTTTGCAAAACAGATTATTGATAATATTGGTTTAGCGAGATATTTCTCCGGAATTTTTGGAGCAGATCTAATTGGAGAACGTTCAAAAAAAACCGATGTGATTGCTTATGCATTGGCGGAATTAGAGGAAACATCAGGTGTGATGGTCGGTGATCGGAAATTTGATATTTTAGGTGCCAAGGAAAACCAATTGAAAAGCATTGGGGTCTTGTATGGTTTTGGTGAACGACAAGAAATGATCGAAGCTGGAGCGGATCAAATTGTAGCAACTGTGGATGAATTACCTGCTGCGATAAAATCTAGTTTTTAAACAGAAAAAATCCCTCGATGAGGGATTTTTTTTGGATTATTTTAGTACCAACCGTTAGCTTGCCAGAAAGCTTGAGCGCCTTCCCATGAACCGTAACGTGAAGTTACATATTGATCAGCAACACGTTCTTGGTTAGCTGCAGAATAGTCACCGTTTAAGTATGATGCAGATAATTGGTAACGTCCGATGTATTGACCGTTTGTTGCAGTGTACGAACCGCTTGATTCACGTTGTGCAATCCATTCTTTAGCTGAATTTGTGCTTGTTGGTGTTGTTGCTTGTGCAGCTGGTTGTTCAGCAACTGGTTGTGCAGGAGCTGCAGGAGCGGCTTGTGCTGTTTCCTGAACGGGAGCTGCTGTTTGTTGTACAGCAGTTTGTTCTTGAACAGAAGTTGCTGTAACGTTGCCTTTAGCCTCTGTACCGATTGTTAAGTTTTGACCTTCAAAGATCATATCGATATTAGTGATTTTATTTTCTTTTGCGATTGATTCTACTAAACTATTGTCACCAGCAAATTTAACAGAAATTTTTGATAAAGTATCACCTGATTGAACAGTATAGTTTTCTGCTGCGTGTGCATCGTTTGTTCCTAGTGCGAATACAGCACCAGCTGTTAGTAATGTTGTAAGTACAAGAGTTTTTCCAAATTTCATTATGTAAATTCCTCCAAAAAGTTTTTTGTGATTGAAACAGTCATTTCGACTACGAGACATACTTTAACATCCTTCTTCATGTCATGGGTTATAAACCAGTAACAAGAAGTTACAATCTAATGTATAAATGTAACAATTGATAGCAAAACTAACGCTTTTGAAATCCTTAATCTCTTTTAAGAACTGTTAAAAATAGCTGTCTGATAAGGAAAGTAATGGTCATTTTTAACGAGCGAATGATGAAAGCGCTGATAAAAATTGCAATATTGCAACGCTGTTGTAAAAAGTCAGAAAATTAAATCAAAGAAAATCAGACTAATAGCAGTAAATTCCTTAAGAAAAGGTAAACAAATCAAATTTGAAAAAGGGGAAATCGTCAATTGGATAGATTGACTGATTAGAAATTCTTGACTTAGTAAACATTATTGAAAGGAAAAAATTTACTAGCCAGAGATTATGACTAAAAAGTCATGGCTATTATCATAAGAGGGCTAAGCTTCTTTCACACTAAATATACGTATTTAGTCAAAAAATCCTTGTTTCAAGAATGTTTTTGACAAAAATAGCGAGCAGCAAATTTTCTTTTTTTTAATTGGCTATATTCGCTAAGAAAATATAAAATATTAGGGAATAGATGCTATTTCTTTGGTAGAATATGATAGTAACTAAAAAATACTATCTCTGAGGCTGTAAGGAGTGGCGTCACGGGATAGAGTGATTATCAAGAAAAGTGAGGATATATTTTTGAGAAAGTTTGGGGAAGATTTTTTTCAGCAGAAAACGAAAAAAATGATTATTATAGGGTTGGCAGTATTATTGGTTATTGTTAGTTTTTATTCATTTAAAAGTATCCAGTATGCAGAACAATTTTTACCGAGAACCAAAATTAATAACATCAATGTTGGTGGATTAACGATCGGTCAAGCGAATCGAAAAATAAATAATGAATTATCAGAGACTCCTTTTGCTATTCGATTGGACGATACTGTCTGGAAAAAAATCCAAGGAAGTGAACTTGGCTGGCAGGAAGATCATAAAAATGAGCTCATGGGCATTAAAGAGAAACAGCAGCCTTTTGCTTGGGGAATCCAGCTGTTTTTAGAAAAAAAACACCAGCTGTCAAGTACATATGAACAGACGAAAGTGAATCAGTTAGCCGAAAACCTAGGCGCGGTATTGGTTCAAAAAAATGTGACACGTATCCCGACAAAAAATGCAACGATTGAATGGGATAAAGGGAGTTTTGTGATTGCTCCAGAAAAGAAAGGGACAACATTTGACGTCGCAGCAGTTCAAAAGGCCTTGAAAGTAAACCTAGATAATGGAAAACATTTACTAGATGCAGAAAAGTATTATGCGCAACCGGTTTTGACAAAAAATGATCAGAATCTAAAGAAACAAAAAGCGAAACTAAATCGCTTTGCTAAATTGAAAGCTGCTTATAAAATCAGTGGTAAGCGTGTGGACATTCCTTCTGAAGAACTGCAGAGTTGGCTAACGACAAATGAAAAAGCCGAGATTTTACTAAATCAAGAGAAGGTGACCGCGTTTGTCACGAAGTTAAATGATACGTACAATACAAAGGTGAACCCTACCCAGTTCAACAGTACACGGCGAGGGAGTGTCTCGGTTCCAGCGGGTATTTATAGTTGGACGATCAATATTCCAGCTGAGGTCGCTGAACTAAGTGCGCAAATCTTAAAAGGAAAAAATTTTGAACGGGTACCGCTTGTCGAAAGTGATGTCCCAAATGTCCAAACAAATATTGGCAAGACGTATGTGGAAGTCGATTTGGAGAATCAACATATGTGGTATTACAAAGAAGGGAATGTTCAACTTGAGACAGATATCGTCAGTGGTAAGCCATCGACACCGACACCGCCAGGAGTAAATTACATCACCAGCAAGTCGATGGATCAAGTATTACGCGGATTTAATGATGATGGTTCTAAGTACGCCAGTCCAGTAAGTTACTGGGTACCGATCGATCATACTGGTGTGGGAATCCATGATTCGAATTGGCAGAGTGCCTATGGGGGCGATTTATGGATGTACCGCGGATCGCATGGCTGTATCAATACTCCGCCAGATAAAATGGCAGAGTTATATCCAATGCTTGAAGCTGAAACACCTGTTTTTATTTTTTAATCAGTAAGTGCTGGCCTATGGGTCAGCACTTTTTTTGCAATTTTTTGACGGGAACTCCTTAAACATTTAGTTCGAATAGGGATTGTTTTATGTTTAGGCGGTCTTTTGAGTTTTGGGTTGGGAGTAGTTGTCCCGGTATTACAACGGCCTTGGATAGTAGTAGCTGAGATTACTTTTTTCTGCTATGGGATCGGTCTCTTTTTAGTTTTTATTATGTATAAATTATTGAATCGTATTCTACTTAGAAAATGATTGATTTGTAAGATAGCTAATCCAGTGATTACTTGGGTAAAAACAAAAGGAGAACACAAAAAAAGAACGTTGATTTTTCAACGTTCTAAAGAGCCACTTGACGGGCTTGAACCGTCGACCTCAGCCTTACCATGGCTGCGCTCTACCAGCTGAGCTAAAGCGGCATAGTTATTTAACACAAGATATAGAATAGCGAAGTAGCAAGTATTTGTCAACTGTTTGAGGATAAAAAAATCCAAGTGTAATAGATTTGAATGGACGCTGGGAGCCTTAAAATTCAAGTTACGATCAATCAATCGACAGAGATATTTTTTCAGTTTATTTTGATAATTTTTGATTGCATGATCTAAAAAAAATTGATATTATATGAATGTATTCTTCCGGCATAGCTCAGTTGGTAGTAGCGCATGACTGTTAATCATGATGTCGTAGGTTCGAGTCCTACTGCCGGAGTTTTTAAACGAATAGTCTGCGAATAATAAAACGGGAACAAAAATCAGAAAATGATTTTTGTTCCCGTTTTTTTGTATTGATAGCAAACGTTCAGTTAAAAATCAAAAGTATCTGGCTGTGTTCTACTTCATAAGTCTTAACGGACAAAAAATCATAAAATTAGTTGATTTAAGTAAGAGGACTATCTATTTTGTATACATGAAAATACAAAAGTTAGTTGATTATTTATCTTTATATGTGATTTTTTTGTGAATAATAGTTTTGTATTTGACGAAATATTGATAAAAAAATGATCTTTTGTCAAAAATAGAGCAATCTTTTTGAACTCAAAAAAAAACCTCGTTATACTAAAAACGAGGAGGGATAGCATGCAAAAACGCGATGCCTATTTTGACAACGCCAAACTTTTTTTGATGATCTTGGTCGTATTTGGCCATTTTCTTCAACCATTCATAGACAATGATCCTTTATACAATGATTTGTACTATTTTATTTTTACTTTCCATATGCCGGCATTTATTTTGATCTCGGGCTATTTTGCTAAAAGCGGACCTAAACCGATTATGAGCTTAGTAAAAAAATTATTGCTCCCATATATCTTTTTTCAAATTCTTTATTCTGGCTACTACACCTTAATCGGGTTGCAAGATTCATTTAGTTTGGATATCGGGGTTCCCCAATGGTCATTATGGTTTCTATTAAGTTTGTTCTGCTGGAATGTATTGTTACATTTAACTGCCTATCTTTCCGTAAAACAACTTATGATCGGCAGTGTGATCATGGCATTATTAGTCGGCTATTTCCCAATTTTTGATCATTTCTTAGCAATTCAGCGCACGGTGACTTTTTTCCCTTATTTTATGATCGGTTATATGATTCCTAAAAAATGGATTGAAAAATTGAAAGCTTATCCTAAAAAATGGATCGCGTTGTTGCTGTTTACTGGATTGTTTCTATTTATTCAGGGAAATGATCTGATCAATAAGTATTGGGTGTTTGGCTCAAAATCATACGATGAATATTTGAATCATCCATTACTAGGCGGGCCGCAGCGTTTGATTTTTCTGGGAGCAGGTATGGTTGGAATCATCGCTTTTATGCTGTTAGTTCCAAGAAAACGATACTTCTTTTCAAATTGGGGAAGAAATACATTAACGGTTTATTTGCTACATGGTTTTGTCGTCAAAGGATTAAGGGTGCTGGATATTAGAGTAGAAATCAGTACCTTTGAGCTGTTCTTATTATTTATGGGCAGTATGTTGTTGACAGCGATACTATCAAGTAAACGAGTCAGTCGCTGGATTCAAAAAGGAAAACGAGTACTCCAACCTAGTTTGTAAACAGATTGTCTCTTTGATGTTTTAAGCGTAAAATGAGCGTCAAGGAGGCGTTTTTTATGTCAAAAATTACTAATGAGCGAACGCAGGCTTTCCGGGAAGCTTTTGAAAAAAATACGAAACAAGTCGCATTGCAGCGAGGTGTCGTGAAAAATGGGATTCGTGCTTCTGCAGAAAATGTTCAGGCACATGTTGAAAATACTCCAGTTTTTTCCATTGATCTTGCAACAGGAAAAGTAGCAAATCAAAAACAATCTGGTCGTTGCTGGATGTTTGCTGCATTGAATACTTTCCGCCACAAATTACTGACGACATTCCAATTAAAGGATTTTGAGCTTTCGCAAAATTATACTTTCTTTTGGGATAAATATGAAAAAGCAAATTATTTTTATCAAAATGTCTTACAGACAGCACAACAACCGGTATCCAGCCGTGAAGTGGCTTTCTTATTGCAAACACCTCAACAAGATGGCGGACAATGGGATATGATCGTCTCGCTCTTTCAGAAATATGGCGTCGTCCCAAAAAGTGTGATGCCTGAAAGCAGCAATAGTTCAAATTCTCGTGATTTAAACAATTACTTAAACAAATTATTACGCAAACATGCTGTTTTACTACGACAAATGGTCGCAGAAAAAGCAACGTCTGAAGAGATTCAAGCAAATCGAGAAGCAATGTTACAAGAAGTCTATACGCTCTTAGCGATCACCTTAGGCACACCACCGGATCATTTTGATTTTGAATACCGAGATGAAGAAAAAAAATATCATTTGGAACAAAAATTAACACCACAAAATTTTTATGAAAAATATATCGGGGTGGACTTAGAAGATTACGTCAGCATTATCAATGCACCAACTGAGGACAAACCCTTCATGCGATCGTACACTGTTGAGATGTTAGGAAACGTGGTTGGCGGCAAACAAGTAAAATATTTGAATCTTGAGATGCCGGAATTCAAAGCGTTGGCAGTCAAACAATTGGAACAAGGCGAATCTGTGTGGTTTGGCTGTGATGTTGGTCAATCTTCGACACGTGATAGCGGAATCATGGCTTTAAATGCCTACGATGTGGATGATCTGTTTGATGTTGATCTAACGATGACAAAAGCTGAACGTTTGGATTATGGCGAAAGTCTGATGACCCATGCGATGGTTTTGACTGGTGTGGATCTAATCGATGGAGCGGCTAAGAAATGGAAAGTTGAAAACAGCTGGGGTGAAAAAGTTGGTGAGAAGGGTTTCTTTGTGATGAATGATGAATGGATGGATGAATACACTTATCAAATCGTGGTCCGTAAAGAATTTTTAACGCCAGAACAACTAGCTGCTTTTGAAGCGGAACCGATAGTATTAGCACCGTGGGACCCAATGGGAGCATTGGCTTAAAATCAATCCTGAAACAAGTATCTTGTTTCAGGATTTTTTTGTTAGAAAAAGCGTTTTCTTTTTTACTGTGCTATACTTTTTACCAAAAGGAGGTCGATTGGATGTCCAGACTTTTGGCAGTGCGTCATGCTGAAAATATTCGGGAGTTAGGCGGTTATCAGACTCAAGATGGTAGAAAAATCGCTCAGCGCAAATTAATCCGCTCAGCGGGAATTCATCAGCTAGATACACAAGATAAAACATATTTAAGTGCTTATGGTGTCAAAAAAGTAGTAGATTTTCGTACACTTGAAGAACGAGCTGCTAAACCGGATCAAGAAATAGCAGCAACAGAAAATATCTTTTTACCGATCTTTCCTCCGGAGGAAACAGATACTGCTTCAGCTGCACCGAAAAAAATGATCCAAAGAATGCAGGAGGGTGAAAATGTTTTGCAGCAGATGGTGACAGTCTATCAGCATTTTGTCACCGACCAGCATGTGCGCGGTCAGTACCGGAAATTTTTTGATCTTGTATTAGATAATGAAGAGGCTGATCGAAGCTTGCTGTTTCACTGTACAGCTGGAAAGGATCGCACCGGTTTTGCAGCCGTTTTATTATTGACTTGTCTAGGTGTAGATGACAAAGTAGTCATGGAAGATTATTTGGCCACTAATCGTTATTTAAAAAAAGTTGTACAGGAAATGTATCAAAAAGCAAAACGTGCTGGGAGCTCTTCAGAAGCATTGATCGGCATCGATGCAATGATGGTAGCCAAGGAGTTGTACTTACAAACCAGCCTTCAACAAATTAACGAACATTATGGCACTGTGGAACAGTTCATTCATGAAGGTATCGGGGTATCAGCGCAAGAAATCAAAGACCTACAAAAAATTTATTTATTGTAAGGAGTTGACGAGATGGAGGAATTGCTAAACTATTTACACTTGCAAGCAAAAGCCGTACCTATCAGTGGTGGAGACATCAATCAAGCTTATCGGGTCACTGACGGGGAAAAAGATTATTTTCTAAAGTATCATCCACAAATGTCAGCAGATTTTTTTCAAGCAGAAGTTGACGGATTAGCGGAACTAAAAAATGCAGTACGTGTACCTAAAACATATCAACATGGGAGTTTTAAGGATACTGCGTTTCTTCTGATGGAATGGATTGAACCAGGCGAAGGAGATCAAAAAGACCTAGCGCATGAACTCAGCAAGCTCCACAAAATCAATGCGCTCAAGTTTGGGTATAAAAGAAATAATTTTATGGGCCTGCTGCCGCAGGTCAATCAGAAATCTGATGATTGGTGGGAATTTTATTTTACCAATCGACTAGAGGTTCAAATCAAGATCGCTAAAGGACGAAATCGTTGGACGATCGAAAGAGAAAGAGAATATTCGTTATTTAAAGACCGTGTGTATCAAAAATGGGGTACAATGTCTTTTGAACCAACTTTATTGCATGGAGATTTTTGGAGCGGCAATACTTTTTTTGATACACAGGGACAGCCAGTTTTTGTAGACCCCGCGGTTTCTTATGGTCATCGAGAAGTAGATATTGCTATGTCGCAGCTTTTTGGCGGATTTCGTCAAGAATTTCTCGAAAGCTATCAAGAAATTCTGCCGATGCAGTCTGGTTGGCAAGATCGACTGACAATCTATCAGCTTTATTATCTACTCGTTCACTTAAACATTTTCGGCGAGAGTTATGGAGATTCTGTAGATCGTGTCTTAGCTTTAGGGGGAAAATAATTGGGAAAAAGATACACTATCAACCACGAGGTCGCCTATTATGAATGCGACATCAATCAAACGATGACATTTCCAGCGCTATTGAGCGTGGCAATCAAATCGTCAACTGATCAAAGTGATGAATTAGAACGAGGAACCGAATATATTAATAAATTGGGGATTACTTGGGTGATCACCCAAACAGAAGTGCAGATTTCTCGGTTGCCTCAAGTTGGTGAGAAAATTACGATTGTCACAGAACCAACCGAGTTTAACCGCTATTTTTGTTACCGCAGTTATTGGGTATACGATACAGCTGGAAATGAGCTATTAAAAATCGATATGTCTTTTGTATTGATGGACATTGAAAATCGCAAGATGAGCAGTGTTGACGCCGCATTAATGGCTCCTTATGAATCACCTAAAGTAAAAAAAATCCGCCGCTGGCCTAAAATCGAAAAAGTTGAAAGTGGACAAAAGGAATTATATCATGTCCGCTATTATGATCTTGATAGTAACCATCACGTCAACAATGCGATGTATTTCAACTGGTTGATCGATGTGTTAGGGTATGACTTTATGACAAAGCACATGCCGACTTATGTAAATGTCAAATTTGATAAAGAGGTATTGTACGGCAATGATATCGAAAGTTTTTATGAGATTATTGAAGGAACAGACGTAAAAACCCGTCATGAGATTCGATTAGGCGATCAGCTCGCTTGCGAAGCCAATATTTTATGGAAAAAAAGAAGTTGAATCAACATTCAACTTCTTTTTTGTGCCGTTTTATTCTTCCATGAACCGTTTTAGTTCCTCTTTGGATAAATGAGCGTTCAAGGCGATCAATAATTTTAAGCGTGCTTTTTGACTATTGATCCCGCTGCAAAAAATCACACCATGTTGTGCCAATTCAACTCCACCACCATGATAATCATAGACAGGTTCTGCGATGCCGTTGAAACAGCGAGAGACTAAAACGATCGGCAAGCCTTTTTCTAGTAAGTGATAGACTGGAGCCAACGTTTGTGGCGGTAAATTACCAGCACCTAAAGCCTCAATCACAAGTCCATCAACTGTAATGGCTTGGTCCAATATTTTGAAAAAATCGCCTTCCATTCCAGCAAAGGCTTTGATGATCGGAATCATTGCATCAAAAGTGTCCACATCGTATCGTGTTGTTTTAGGTAATTCTTGTTTGAAAAGAATCTTTGATTTGGTGACTAATCCGATTGGTCCTAAAGTTGGTGTTCTGAATGTTGCGACATTGGTCGTATGTGTTTTTGTGACATAACGAGCACTGTGGATTTCATCATTCATAACAACCAGTACTCCTTTATCAACGGCGTTTTCAGAAGCAGCCACTCGAATCGCACATTCAAAGTTGTAAAGGCCGTCACTGCCAAGTTCATTAATCGACCGCATGGCACCGGTCAAAATAATTGGAATCAGATTTCCAATCGTAATCTCCAGAAAATAGGCAGTTTCTTCTAAGGTATCCGTCCCATGAGTGATAACGACACTGTCAATGCCGGTTTGTTTAGCCGCCTTAATCCGTTCTTTTAGTTGAAACATTGTCTCAACAGTGATATGAGGAGAGGGAAGATTTGAGAAATCTTCCACGATCAATTCGATATCAGCAGGCAGACGCAATTCTTGGCCAGCTGCTAGTAAAGGATTTTTATCATCTGGACGTACAGCACCATCGGCGTCTTGACTCATTGAAATCGTTCCGCCGGTATGTAAAATCAAAATCCGTTTCATCTTCATTACTCCATTCATTATTAGCGCATTGTTGCTAAGTTTTTGCTACGTTTATTGTATACTATGAAACAAAGGGAGGCTAGGACACTATGATTCGAATTGGATTAACTTCTTTTAATGAACACAGTAGTTTGACTGGAAAAAAAAGCTCTTCTTTATATGAATATGCCGGCTATTTGCCGTTAGTAGAATTGGATACGAATTATTATGGCATCGCCAATAAAAGTTCTGTTGAAAATTGGTTGTCCAAAGTCCCAGCAGATTTTCGGTTTGTCGTGAAGCTATATGCCGGCTTTACCGGCCAAAGCAAATGGCAAGACAGCTATCCTTCAGTTGCAGCAATGCAGGCACACTTTTTAGAGACGATGCAGCCGATGATTGAAAGTGGCAAACTATTTTGTTTTTTAGCCCAATTTCCAGCTCAATTTAAGTGTACAAAGGAAAACGTGGCGTATTTAGAAACACTGCGAGAATTATTCAAAGATTTACCGGTAGCAATCGAGTTGCGTGATTATAGTTGGTATGCCAAAGAATTCATAAAAAAAACACAGCAATTTATGCGAAGCTTGGATTTTAGTTTAGTGATGGTAGATGAGCCTCAATTGCCAGACACAGTTCCATTAGATATTACGATAACGAATAAAAAATTTAGTCTTTTTCGTTTCCATGGCAGAAATCAAGCCTATTGGAACGATCGAACTGGCGATTGGCGCAAAAAACGTACTTTGTATCGGTACAATCAAGCGGAATTAGAAATACTAGGCGAGCAGATCCAGCAAGTTTCAGCAGACTCAGCAGAAGTTGGCGTCATTTTTAATAATAATTCTGGTGGAGACGCTGCCGATAATGCGCTACAATTGAAAAAAATCCTACGATTGGAGTATGAAGGATTAAATCCAAGTCAAATCGATTTATTTTAAACGAGGGAGTGCCATGATAAAAGCTATTTTTTTTGATATAGATGGAACACTAACGACAAAAGATTCCAAAGTACTGGATAGTACTTCTAAAGCGATTCGCTTAGCACAAGAGAAAGGAATCTTATGCGGTGTTGCAACAGGACGAGGGCCGGTCAAAATCGAAGAGCGGATCGGTCATTTGCCTTTAGATATTTTTGTTACGTATAATGGCCAACTTGTTTATACAAAAGAGGAAGACATTTATCAAAATCCTTTTTCTGAGGATGTTTTACAGCAGATTGTTACTTTTGCGGATAAAGAGCACCGCCAAATCATTTTTGGCAGTAGACACCAAATGGAAGGAAGCAATTTGATGAAATGGTCGCAAAACACATTAGTAAAACAGATTGCTGCTTGGATGCCCAACTGGTTTCCAGTAAGAACTACGCGGCATCTTTTACAGTCGTTTAGTCCAAATCGTAAAACAGAACGCTATAAGAAGTTGGCTATTTTACAAGGACCAATCTATCAATGCGTGTTGTTCAGTGCGGCAACAGAATCAGAAAAATTGCAAAAAAAATTACCAGAATGTACTTTTCAGCGTTCGAATCCCTATTCTGTAGACATTGTGCCTAAAAATGGTTCGAAATATCACGGGATTTTAGAATTTACAAAGGCTAAGGGGATTAAACTAGAAGAGGTTATGGCTTTTGGGGATCATTATAATGATATCGAGATGATCAAAAAAGTCGGAATCGGTGTGGCGATGGGCAATGGTCTATCTGAAGTCAAGGCCCAGGCCGATTACGTTACAGAATCAAATGAAAAAGATGGAATTTATCAAGCGTTAAAACATTTTGAAATCATCTAATGGAGTTGAATAGTAATGACTGAACCTTATCAAATGGCGCGTGAGTTTCATAAGATTTTTGCGCCGGAACCACCTGAAAAACCAACAGCATTTTCCATAGAACGAGGAAGTTTCCGCGCTGGTTTTAAAGCAGAAGAAATCGTTGAGTTTCTGTACGGCGCAGCTCAAGGCGATGAACAAACATTTCATGAGTTAGTTGGAAAATTACACGTAAGTATTGATCAAGCTCAGAAAAAAGTGTTAGCAAAAGCAGAAGTGGTAGAAGATCCGCTGATTGCCGAAGTGGATGCACTAACAGACTTGCTCTATTTTACTTATGGGTCATTTGCTTTGATTGGCGTAGATCCGCAACCAATTTTTGAAATCGTTCATCGGGCAAATTTAGGAAAGTTATTCCCAGATGGCAAGCCGCGCTACCATCCTGTTACAAATAAGGTCTTAAAACCTGAAGACTGGCAAAAAAATTATGCCCCTGAGCCATTGATTAAAAAAGAATTAGACAGACAAAAAGGAAAAGCTGATTCATTTTAGCTTTTCCTTTTTGTCTGTCTAAATTAATCAAAGAAAGTATAATACAAAGAACGCACAGCTAATCGTTCTTGTTCACTGCGGATAGCAAAGATGATGCTGCGTTCATCCGCTCCTTGAGAGATCATCCGCAAATTGACATTTTTACGTGCCAAAGCGGCAGTACTATCGGCTGTGATACCAGGTCGTTCACGCATTCCTTCACCAACCAGAGCAACAACTGAAAGACCATGTTCAATGGATAATTGGTCAGGTTGGATCTTTTCTTCGATTTGTTTCATTAATTCAGTTTCGATTTCCCGTGTCAAATGGCGTTCACGTAAAATAATCGAAATGTCATCGATTCCAGAGGGCATATGTTCAAACCCGATATGAAAGGATTCAAGGATCTGTAAGATGCGCCGAACGATCCCGACTTCGCGGTTTAATAAATATTTTCCAATAGTGATGCCACAAAAGCCATCATCACTAGCTACACCGACGACTTCATTTCGATTCTCATCTTCGAAATTTTTTTTGATCAAGGTTCCTTGACACTCTGGGTTGTTGGTATTTTTGATGATTACTGGGATATGAGCTTTAAAAGCAGGCATTAAAGCTTCATCATGGAAAACAGTAAAACCAGCATAAGTCAGTTCGCGAATCTCACGATACGTTGCATATTCAATCAACTCAGGATCATGAATGTATTTGGGACTAGCTGAAAAAATACCGTCGACATCAGTAAAGTTTTCATATAGTTCCGCTTTTAAACCAGCAGCGACGATCGAACCAGTAATATCTGATCCTCCACGAGAAAACGTACATAACTGTCCGTCAACCGTGTAGCCGAAAAATCCTGGAATAATTAAAATCTCGTCTGAATTGCGCCATTGGTAAATTTTCTCATAGGATTGCTCCAAAATTCGAGCATTTTGTGGTTCATCAGAAACAATAATCCCCAGTTCTTTTGGGTTGATGTAGCGTGTGTTTACACCATTTTGTTGAGAACATGCTGCTACTAGCTGAGCATTTAAGTTTTCCCCCGTTGCTAAAAAACGGTCCAATGCATATGGATCAGCTGCATCGTAGTTTTCTTGCAGTTGTTGTAATTCAGTGTAGAAAACTTTTTCTAGTTGTTTTGCAACATGAAATTCTGCTGCTATTTCAGTATAGCGAGTGACAATCTCACGGACTACTTCATCAGTTTCTTGTTTATATACAACAGCGTTATAAAATTGAATCAATAAGTCGGTGACTTTCTTGTCTTTATTGTTTCTCTTTCCTGGAGCAGAAACGACGACGAAACGACGGCTAGAGTCGCCAGTAACAATCGCCAAGACTTTTTTTAGTTGTTCAGCTGAAGCTACAGAGCTCCCGCCAAATTTGGTCACTTTCACTTTAATCACCTCTTATTTTAATGTGGCTTTAATATTATCTGAAAATCTTCTTAATTTCAAGGGGGCAAAGAGCTTTCAAGAACAGAAAATTTAATAAAATTACACTATTCTTAAATTTATAACAATTGAAGCAGTCACTAAAAAATGCTAGTATGAATCGTGAGTGTGCGATAATCATTTCGAGTGAATTCGAAACTAGCTAGTGAAGAGCAAAGTCTTTTATGTTATAATCTACGTTAGATGTTTTCGCCTAAAAATAGGGAAAAAGGACCAGTAAATAAACTGAATCTTGATAGTTGAAAGGAAAATCATACATGGGAAGTAATGTAATCATAGGGATCGTTATCGGCTTAGTCGTTTTGGCTGCCGTTTTATACTTGATTGGTTATCTGATGAAGAAAAAAAATCAAGAACGCTTAGAAGAACTTGATAAAAGGAAAGAAGCGTTATTCGATCTTCCTGTCGTGGAAGAAGTTGATGAGGTGAAAAAAATGCACCTCGTTGGTCAAAGTCAGAATACTTTCCGTGAATGGAATCAAAAATGGACAGACGTATCAACAAAGTCTTTTGCCGAACTTGAAAGCCAAATTTTTGAAGTGGAAAGTCAAAATGAGACATTCCGTTTTATGAAAGGCAAATCAGCGATTGAAAGTGCTGAACGTACAATGAGTGAGATGGAAGAAGAAGTTGAAGGAATCCGCGTGGGTCTGAAAGAATTACGTGAGACAGAAGAGCGTAATTCATTAGCGGTCCAACAAGCGTTAGATGTTTTTGAAGAACTAAAAAAAGACCTGAAGGAAAAGAAAGACAATTTTGGTCCAGCTTTACCGGAGATTCAAAAACAAGTTAAAAATGTTGAAATTGAATTCACTCAATTTGTAACATTGAATACTTCTGGGGATCCGATCGAAGCTCGTGAAGTGTTAGATGACGCTGAAAAACACACGTATGAAGTTCAAGAGATGATGCAAAAAGTTCCCGTAATCTATGAGGATCTAGAAAAGACATTCCCAGGTCAGATTGAAGAATTAGAAAAGACCTATGAAAAAATGCTGGCTGATGATTTCGTTTTACCAGAAGATGATTTTGAAGAACGTTTGGACAAAGTGAAAAAACATGTAGAGCGTTCCTTAGAAGATTTAGAAAAAATCGAATTAGGTACAGTAGAAACAGCGAATAAAGAAACTGCTGAACTGATTGATGATTTGTATACAGTATTAGAAAAAGAATTTGATGCCAAGAAATATGTATTAACAAACCGCAAAACGATTGGTGAGTACATTGCTCACGCGGCTCGCAACAATCATCAGTTGATGGTCGAGCTGGACCATACCTCTCAAAGTTATGCACTAAACAACAATGAATTGGGTCGTGCACGTGGATTCCAAACAGAAATCGAAGAATTAGAACGTCGCAACCGCAATATCGAACCACAAATTGATAAGCATGAATTACCTTATTCAGAAGTTCAAGTATTTTATAAAGATGCCTTTAAAGTCTTAGACGATATTGAAACCAAACAAGTTGAGATTGATGATGACTTACATGATTTGCGTAAAGGTGAAAAAGCCGCTGCAGAAAAAATTGAGAAATACGAATTCCGCTTACGCAATTTGAAACGCTATGTGGAACAACAACGTTTACCTGGTTTGCCAGGGGATTACTTAGAATTTTTCTTTGTCGCAACGGATCGAGTGGAAGAATTGAGTCAATCGTTGAACAAGATACGAATCAATATGCGCGATATTAATAAATTAGTTAATCTATGTGATGAAGACATCGAATTGTTGGATCAAAAAACGTATGATTTAGTCGATGCTGCCGCATTGACAGAACAAATGATGCAATATGCCAACCGTTACCGTCATACACATCCCGAGATTAAAACGGCGATTGAGAATAGTTTAGAGCTGTTCAACAAAGAATATCGTTACCAAGATGCGTTAGATGAAATTGGGACAGCGCTGGAACGAGTTGAACCTGGTGCATTCAAACGAATCGAAGATTTTTATTTCAATAACCGGGATTTAGTTTAAGCTGAGCATTTCGCTCAGCTTTTTTTCTTGTTGAGGTTGCTAAATCAAGTAATCAAAAACGACGTAAAAAAGTCACTAATAATTGCGAACAAGTTAGGAATCGTAAGGAATACTTGAAGACTTATGGTATTCCCGCTATAATAGGAAAGAATTTTTGAAGGAAGGTCATAAAATGATTTATTTTGATAACAGTGCCACAACGGCGATTTATCCGCTAGCACTTGATACATATGTAAAAACGAGTCAACGTATTATGGGGAATCCCTCTAGTCTGCATGACTTAGGAACGCAGGCCAATCGGCTATTACAACAAGCCCGCAAACAGATTGCTGAATTGTTATATGTACAAACTAATGAAATCTTTTTTACAAGCGGCGGTACAGAAGGAGATAATTGGGTCATAAAAGGAACCGCGATTGCTAAACGTGAATTTGGCAATCATATCATCATTTCTAGTGTTGAACATCCGGCAGTTAGCCGAACTGCTGAGCAATTACAAGCACTTGGCTATGAGGTCAGTATCGCACCAGTTGATAAACAAGGCTTTGTCGAGGTAGATAAATTGGCTGAATTAATCCGCCCAGAAACAATCTTAGTTTCGGTCATGGGTGTCAATAATGAAATTGGTGCGATCCAACCAATTGCAGCAATCAGTGAAGTTTTAGAAAACTATCCAACGATTCATTTTCATGTTGATGCAGTACAAGCAATCGGTAAAGTCGATCAAGCTCAATGGCTGACTCCGCGAGTGGATTTTGCTACATTTTCTGCTCATAAATTTCATGGTCCCCGAGGAGTTGGTTTTATTTACTGGAAGACAGGAAGAAAATTAGCGCCATTGTTAAACGGCGGCGGACAAGAATTTGGACAACGGGCAACGACAGAAAATCTACCAGCAATCGTAGCTATGAGTCGTGCCTTGCGGATCCATCTTGAAAAAAAATCTGAACGGCCGAACCATACGGGAATTATCCGTCAATACTTGAAAGAAGCGTTACTAAGTTATGATAAAGTGACCGTTTTTTCTGGGGATGAGAATTTTGCTCCGCATATTTTGACCTTTGGGATCAAAGGAGTTCGAGGAGAAGTTCTAGTTCATGCTTTAGAAGAGAAACAGATCTTTGTTTCTACTACAAGTGCTTGTTCTAGCCGTAAAAAAGTCAACAGCTCTACCTTACACGCAATGCGTGTCCCTAATGAGCTAGCCACAACTGCCGTGCGAGTAAGTTTAGATGAAGCCAATACAATGGCAGAAGCTGAACAATTTATGGTGATAATTCATCATCTTTACGATAAATTTTCAAAAATCAATTAGTATCGATAAAGGCAAAAGAGGAGAATGAACGTGCAATATACTGAAATCATGGTGCGCTATGGAGAATTATCGACGAAAGGGAAAAATCGTCGTAGTTTTATCATGCAGTTGGCGCAAAATGTGCGAGGTGCATTGGCTGAGTTTCCAAACTTGAAAATTCATGCTGATCGCGATCGGATGCATATATTATTAAACGGAGAAGACAGCCGATTAGTTTTACCGAAATTAGAAAAAGTCTTTGGAATTCAAAATTTCTCACCAAGTATTCGTGTAGAAAAAAATCTGACTGCTTTAAAACAAATGACGCAACAAATCATGGAAGAAATCTACACAGGCAAAGAGACATTTAAAATCACTGCTAAACGTAGTGATCATAGTTTTGAATTAGACAGTCATGGCTTGCAACAATTTTTGGGCGATGCAGTAATCGATAGTTTTCCAGAGATCAAGGCACAGATGAAACGTCCAGATATCAACCTGCGTGTAGAGATCCGGCGCGATGATGCGTATCTTTCTTATGAGACCATTAAAGGAGCCGGTGGATTACCAGTCGGTACAAGTGGTCGCGGGATGTTGATGCTTTCTGGCGGGATTGATTCGCCAGTGGCGGGGTATTTAGCAATGAAGCGCGGTGTAGAGATCGAAGCGGTTCATTTTGCCAGCCCACCGTATACTAGCGAACAGGCTCTGCAAAAAGCCAAAGATCTTACAGAAAAATTGACGCCTTATGTCGGTGGAATTCAATTTATTGAAGTTCCCTTTACGGAAATTCAAGAAGAAATCAAAAAACGCAGTCCGCAAGGCTATTGGATGACTTTGACGCGCCGGATGATGCTGCGTTTGACAGATGCAATCCGTGAAATGCGCCATGGATTAGTCATCATAAATGGGGAGTCATTGGGACAAGTAGCTTCACAAACACTTCACAGCATGGTCGCCATCAATGAAGTGACGACTACCCCGATTATTCGACCAGTGGTAACGATGGATAAAAATGAAATCATTGAATTGGCAGAAAAGATCGATACTTTTGAATTGGCGATTCAGCCCTTTGAAGATTGCTGTACGATTTTTGCACCGCCACAGCCTAAGACACGGCCAAATTTGGAAAAAGTTTTAGAATTAGAAGAACGATTTGATATCGATGGTTTGATGGAACGTTGTTTAGCGGGATTAAAAATTGAAAAAATCCTACCTGAACAAGCAGAGAAATCTAATGAATTTGCCGATTTTTTATAAGGTGATTTGAGCAGAGGACATAATGTCCCTGCTCTTTTTTGTAGAGGATTGTTATTGAGGTTTTTCCATGTTAGAATTATATATGTGAAATAATTAACAAATGCTGAAAAATTAATCTATAATAGAACGAGGAGGATGATCATGGAGCGAATTCTTCAAAAACCACGGGTATCAAAAGCAACGACTAAAAGACTGTCTTTATATTTACGTTGTTTGAAAGGACTGGAAAAAAATGGTATCACCCGTATCAAATCTTCTGAGTTAAGTAAAATGACTCAAGTTGGATCAGCAACAATTCGGCGAGACTTTTCCCATTTTGGCGAATTGGGTCGTAGCGGATATGGGTACGATGTGAGTGACTTGATCAAAGTGTTCAGTGATGTATTAGAAACAAAAGAAGAAAAACGTATTGCATTGATTGGATGTGGAAATCTAGGACAGGCGCTGTTGAATAATAATTTCCGCCGCAATGAAAATTTAAACATCGTCTGTGCCTTTGACAATGATCCTGAAAAGATCGGCAAAGAAATTTGTGGCTATCATGTTTACTCAATCGAGGATATGACAGCAATTTTAGCAAAGGAAAAAATCACTGTTGTAATCTCTACGGTCCCGAGTCAAAATGCCCAGACAGCTATTGATCAAGTAGTCGCTAATGGAATCACAGCTATTTTAAATTTTGCACCTGATCCATTGAAAGTCCCTGATAACGTACACGTGCATTATATTGATCTAACCTCGGAATTACAGACATTAATCTATTTTGATGGTCAGTAAGACTTTACAAGTTTCTGACTTCATTGTAGAATGAGTCAAACGAGGATCAAGAGTAGTACATGAATAATAAAGTTTTAAGAGAGAGAATGCTGGGCTGGGACATTCTTACTTTGTTTCGTGGAAGGTAGCTTGGGAGTTTTGTGTTCTGAAAGAAGTAAGAATGCACGGCACATGACCGTTATACCATGAATGAGCGGCAGGATTTTTCTGCAATTTAGGTGGTACCGCGTAATTTACGTCCTAGAACACATTTGTGTTCTAGGACTTTTTTCGTGTTAACGTCTTTCATTAGCTGATTCAACAATCAAATTTAGGAGGAACTGATATGACTGAAAATTTACCAACAAAGTTTAATCCGCAAGAAGTTGAAGCGGGTCGTTATCAAAAATGGTTAGCTCAAGATTTATTCAAACCATCAGAAGACAAGCAAGCTAAACCTTATTCTATAGTTATCCCACCGCCAAATGTAACAGGGAAATTACACTTGGGACATGCATGGGATACTACTTTGCAAGATATGATTATTCGCCAAAAACGAATGCAAGGCTTTGATACGTTATGGTTACCAGGAATGGATCATGCCGGAATTGCAACACAAGCAAAAGTAGAAGAAAAATTAAGAGAACAAGGAATCTCTCGTTATGATCTTGGCCGGGAAAAATTTATTGACAAAGTTTGGGAATGGAAAGGTGAATATGCCGGACACATTCGTGAACAGTGGGCAAAATTGGGTCTATCTTTAGACTATAGCCGTGAACGATTTACGTTAGATGAAGGACTATCAGAAGCCGTACGGAAAGTCTTCGTTGCGTTATACGAAAAAGGATTGATTTATCGAGGCGAATACATCATTAACTGGGATCCTCAAGCTAAAACAGCATTGTCTGACATCGAAGTCATCCATAAAGATGTCGAAGGTGCTTTTTACCATGTAACTTATCCATTGGCAGATGGCAGCGGCGTTTTAGAAATTGCCACGACACGTCCAGAGACGATGTTGGGGGATACAGCTATTGCTGTTCACCCAGACGATGAACGCTACCAAGAGTTGATTGGTAAAATGGCAATCTTACCTTTAGTTGATAAAGAAATCCCAATCATTGCAGATAGTTATGTTGATCGTGAATTTGGGACAGGTGCAGTGAAAATCACACCTGCACATGATCCAAATGATTTTGAAGTTGGTAATCGACACAATTTGCCACGGGTTAATGTAATGGATGCTGACGGAAGCATGAACGAACTGGCTGGCAAATATGCCGGAATGGATCGTTTTGAAGCACGAAAAGCCATCGTTGCCGACTTAAAAGCTATCGGCCGGTTGATCAAAGTCGAAAAGATGGTCCACAGTGTCGGACACTCAGAAAGAAGCGGTGTCGTAGTAGAGCCGCGCTTATCAACACAATGGTTTGTTAAGATGGGCCCACTTGCTGAACAAGCGGTGAATAATCAAAGTACTGATAATGCAGTCGAGTTTTTCCCACCACGATTTAATAACACGTTTATGACTTGGATGGAAAATGTTCATGACTGGGTCATCTCTCGTCAATTATGGTGGGGACATCGCATCCCGGCTTGGTATCATAAAGAAACAGGAGAAATGTATGTGGGGATGGAGGCGCCTGCTGATAGTGAAAAGTGGGAACAAGATCCTGACGTATTGGATACTTGGTTCAGTTCTGCCTTATGGCCGTTTTCTACAATGGGTTGGCCAGATGAAACAAGTGAAGATTATAAACGCTATTTCCCAACGAGTACCCTTGTAACAGGTTATGATATTATTTTCTTCTGGGTGAGTCGAATGATTTTCCAAAGTCTTGAGTTTACTGATGAACGTCCTTTCAAAAATGTTTTGATTCATGGATTGATTCGTGATGAACAAGGACGCAAGATGAGTAAATCTTTAGGCAATGGAATCGATCCAATGGATGTCATTGAAAAATACGGTGCCGATGCTTTACGTTGGTTCTTATCAACCGGTTCTGCCCCTGGTCAAGATGTTCGTTTCAGTTATGAAAAAATGGATGCCGCTTGGAACTTCATCAATAAAATTTGGAACGCTTCACGTTTTGTAATTATGAATGTCGAAGGGTTTACAGTGGAAGACATCGATTTTTCTGGTGAAAAAACTGTAGCAGATCGTTGGATTTTAACACGTTTGAATGAGATCATCGAAAAAGTGACCAACTTATTTGATCAATTTGAATTTGGGGAAGCGGGTCGTCAATTATACAATTTCATGTGGGATGATTTCTGTGACTGGTACATCGAAATGAGTAAAGAAATTCTCTATGGTGAAGATGAAACGGCTAAACAAACAACGAAGAGTATTTTAGTTTATGTATTGGATCAAACACTACGTCTGCTGCATCCAACCATGCCGTTTGTAACTGAAGAAATCTGGGCGAAGATTCCACATACAGGTGAATCATTAGTAGTAGCAGACTACCCAGTTGTTCATGAAGAAAATAATGATGAAACAGCTGCAAAAGGCATGGAAGTCTTAAAAGACTTGATTCGTTCAGTTCGTAATATTCGCGCTGAAGTAAATACACCGCTTTCAAAACCAATTACGTTATTGATTAAAACAAGTGATCCAAAAGTATCGGAATTCTTGATTGAAAATACTAGCTACATCGAACGCTTCTGTAACCCAGAAGAATTGGTGATTGATAGTGAGATTACAGCGCCTGATTTAGCGATGTCAGCAGTGCTGACTGGTGCGGAGATTTACTTACCATTAGCTGGTTTGATTAATATCGAAGAAGAAATCGAACGATTAGAAAAAGAATTAGCAAAATGGAGTGGGGAAGTAAAACGTGTTCAAGGGAAACTTGCCAATGAACGCTTCGTAGCCAATGCTCCTGAAAAAGTCGTAGCAGAAGAACGTGCAAAAGAGAAAGATTATTTAGAAAAACAAGCAGCAGTAAAAGAACGAATCACAAGCTTGCGCACGATTTCTTAAAAATTGAAGAGATGAATAGGTGTGGTCATACTTGGCCACACCTATTTTTATCCATAAATTCTACGAAATTCCCCTGTACTTAGCAATCTTTCTTTGCTGATCTTTGCTATACTAGAATTATGTAAAAGACCTATAAAAAATTGTTGTAAATGAGGCGAATAGATTTGACGATAGAAGAAGCGATTGCTTGGATTCATAGTCGAAAAAAATTTGGATCTCGTCCAGGTTTAGCTCGCATCCAAGCCTTATTAACTAAATTAGATAACCCTGAAAAAAAAGTCCCTGCGATTCATATCGCCGGAACAAATGGGAAAGGCTCTACAGTCGCCTATTTGCGAAGTATTTTATTAGAAGCAGGAGTAACGGTTGGAAGTTTTACTTCCCCGTATATCGAAGAATTCAATGAACGGATCGCCATTGATGGAAAATCAATTACAGATGTTGAACTGATTCATTACGTAAAAAAATTCCAACCGATTGTTGCTGAACTGGATCAAGATCCGGCAATCAATGGCATTACCGAATTTGAGATCTTAACAGCGATGATGCTTGATTATTTTGCGGCTGAAAAAGTCGATGTGGCAATCATTGAAGTTGGATTGGGCGGATTATTAGACTCGACCAATGTAGTTCAACCAATCTTGACTGCGATTACGACGATTGGGTATGATCATATGGATATTTTAGGAGATACATTAAATGAGATTGCCTATCAAAAAGCAGGAATCATCAAACGAAATATCCCCGTCGTGACCGGGAATATCACTAAAGGTCCTTTGATTGAGATCATTGAAAAAGCAGCGGCTGAAACGGCAAAAATCTATCGTTATGGTGAAGAATATCAGGTAGATTATTTGCGGCCTGATCCAACTTGGGGAGAATTATTTAATTTTACTGATCGAAGGGGAAAATTGTCTTCACTAAAGGTGCCTTTACTGGGTCGTCATCAGGTAGAAAATGCCGGAGTTGCAATCGAGCTATTTCATCTATACTGTGAACAAATCGGTCTGCCTTTTGAAGAAAAAACAATTCAAAAAGGATTGGCCAAAGCTCAGTGGCCTGCACGGATGGAAAAAATCAGCAACGAACCATTGATTGTGATGGATGGCGCGCATAATGGTCATGCGATCGAACGCTTAGTTGAAAATATCAAACGTGAGTTTTCGGGCTACAATATAAAGATTCTTTTTTCTGCATTAGAGACAAAAGATGTGGATCAGATGCTAACGTTACTTTCAACTATCCCCCGGGTAAAAATCTATTTAACAACTTTTGAATATCCTAAAGCATTGGATCTTAGTCGTTTTGATAAATTAGACAGCCGTTTTGAAGTTGTTTCACTTTGGCAATTTGGCTTAGGTGAATTACTAGAAAATATGCAAGCAGACGATTTACTGTTAATTACAGGATCACTGTACTTCGTTTCTGAAGTGCGTCAATTATTATTAAACTTAGGAGGTACGAATGAAGAACGTTAAAGGAATTATTTTTGATATGGACGGACTGCTGTTTGATACAGAATCGATCTATTATGAAGCAAACCAAGTAGTGGCAGACAAATATCGTCTTCCTTTTACCAAAGAGATTTACAAGCAATTCATTGGTGTTTCAGATGAAGAAGTCTGGGCAGAGCTGCATAAAATGTATGCAGATCATGGCAAAGAAACAGTCCAACAATTTATCGATGAGAGTTGGGGGATGGCTCATGATCGTTTTAAAACAGGAAAAGTTGATTTGAAACCGGGAGTCTATGAGCTTTTAGCATATCTTGAAGAAAAAAAGATTCCACGAGTTTTAGCTTCAAGTAATGTTCGACCAGTTATTGAGATTTTATTGGAACATGCAGGTATTCGGAATAAATTTTCTGCGATCGTTTCAGCAGAAGACGTAAAATTTGCCAAACCAGATCCAGAGATTTTTGTTCTTGCCGCAAAACAGTTGGGCATTGCCGGTGATGAGGGCTTGGTGTTAGAAGATTCGAAAAATGGAATCTTAGCTGCAGAAGGAGCCGGGGTACCGGTAGTGATGATTCCAGATATTTTACCGCCAACAGCTGAATTAGAAACAAAGACAGCTGCTGTTTTAACATCTTTGCATGATGTTATCGGTTTTTTAGAAAGATAAAAAAGAACTCCTTTGCGTACTTTTTAAAAAAGTTGGCAAGGGAGTTTTTCTATGGAAAAAAATTTATTGTTGCAAGAATTGCCGGAGAGCTCGTGGCCACGAGAACGCTTATTGCGGGAAGGGGAGAAACATTTGTCTGATCAAGAACTGTTGGCAATCATTTTGCGTAATGGTTCACGACAACAAAATGTTATGGCATTGGCTGGCAGTATTTTTGCGAGAATATCCGACACTTTATGACTTGAAATACAGTACTTTACAGGAGCTGCAACAATTTAAAGGAATCGGAGAGACCAGAGCAATTGAGTTAAAGGCGATGATGGAATTTGGTTATCGTATTTATCGTGCTTTGCAACCAAAGTTGGGAAAAGTTCAATCGAGTGTTACACTAGGACAGTTTTTAATATCAGAATTAAAAGATCATCGCCAAGAACATTTAGTCGCCTTTTTCTTAAATACAAAAAACGAAATCATTTTTCAAAAGACGATCTTCATTGGCTCGTTAAATCAATCGATTGCTCATCCGCGAGAGATATTTCGAGAAGCCGTACGCAATAGTGCGGCTCGTGTAGTATTAGGACACAATCACCCATCAGGAAATCCCTTAAACATAGTATCCTAAACTAGAGTACTCTAAGTACTCGAAGTTTAGGATTTTTTAATTACAGTGCTTTAACTATT
>NZ_JARPZC010000020.1:0-28952 GCF_031927985.1 Enterococcus dongliensis | reverse complement strand
TATGATGACTCCTCGACAATTTGAGGCGAAGAAAATAAGTAATCTAACCGACTGTTAACTAAACTGTTGCAGGTCCCATTGAAATTGATTTAAAATTAACAATATATTATAATAAATACATATATTTTTTTATTTTAGTAGATTAAATTTTATTTATAATGATTTTTAGTAATCAGATAGGAAGCGCCATAGCTCAGAAAGAATGTTGCGCTGAAATATAATTACGAAAGGGGACAAAGACGTGCAACTATTACTTTTGACTAAGGTTCCGTTGTATGAAGAAAACTTTGAACGTCAATTAAAGCAATTAGGAAATGAGGTCTATTGTTCTACTAATGTGTTGACCGCATTAAAAAGAGGGATGATTGATAAAAATTTTCTCAATCAATTTGAAGGAATCATTTTTAGTGAAACACTTTATGATAGTGAGATACAGGAAATAATGAAGCAGCTCTCTCAAGAAACAATCAAATGTTTCCGGCGAGCATCAGAGAGTAAGCATGAGGAGGCAGATTTTCTACCCTTTGATGCATGGATTCCGCTAGATATAGATTTATGCCGATTACGAGAGATTTTATTGATTGCAGAATTATCCCATATGGTCAATAAAGGGGCCGCTCATGTGCAACAAGTCGCAGTAAAACAGAAATTATCTGAATTAAGCTTGAAATTAAAACAAAAAGAGATTGTCTATTATTTGATTCAAGCGGGTGATCGTACGGTGCCTAGAGAAGAGATCAGTCAGCAAATTTGGGAAAAAGCCCCAACTAAATCTGTTTTAGCGAGTCTTTCAAAGGTGGTCTCAAAAGCTAATGAGAAGTTAGAAAATGAATTTGGTGATGAGGCCATTCAAACGATTTGGGGGCAAGGGTATCGCTTAAATAAAAAGTTTTTCGATTATCTAGAAAATGACCTAGTTGACGTACAAGAGACCGTTCTTTGCGAGTCTGTTCAACAATAAGAGTCAAGTAACGTGTAGTCTCAAATGAGCCTGCACGTTTTTTATATGGCTCTCAAATAATAAGGCTTATTATCAATTAGGATAATTATCGGTGTAAACAAACAATGAAGTTTTATTAAATAATCATCATTATTTTAAAGTAATCTTATGGAATGAGGACTTAAAAAAGCACTTTCTTAAAACATAGTCTTTTGTTATAATCATTTTAAACTAATTTGACAAAGGAGCGCGAATATGAAAACAGATACGATTGCTAAAACTGTAGAACAAACAAAAAATCCTTGGGAGGGTTTTAATGAAGGTCGTTGGCAACATGAAGTCAACACACTAGATTTTATCAAACGGAATTATACAGAATATAAAGGCGACGATAGTTTTTTGGAAAGTGCGGCACCAAGCACCGAGAAATTATGGGGAAAATTACAAGAACTATTTGAAGTTCAACATAAACAAAACGGTGTCTACGATATGGACAACGATGTTCCGGCGACAATCACTTCCCATGAACCAGGTTATTTGATTGAAGAAGAAGAAAAAATTGTTGGACTACAAACCGATGTTCCGTTAAAACAGGCATTTATGCCTTTTGGCGGCATCAATATGGCAAACAAGGCCTTAGAATCAAATGGTTATGAAGTAGACGATGAGATGTCGTTTATCTTTAACAAATGGCGTAAAACACACAATCAAGGTGTTTTTGATGCATATACAGATGAAATGCGTCTAGCTCGTAAAAATAAAATCATTACAGGTTTGCCGGATGCTTATGGTCGCGGTCGGATTATTGGTGATTATCGCCGTGTTGCGTTGTATGGTATCGACTTTTTGATGAAAGAAAAGAAAAAAGATTGGAAAAATGTCGGTAGTAAGGTCATGACCAACGACGTAATCCAATTACGTGAAGAAGTTTCTGAACAATACCGTGCGTTAGCAGATATGAAGGAAATGGCAGCAAGCTATGGCTATGACATCTCAAAACCAGCAAGCAATGCTCAAGAAGCGATTCAATGGTTATACTTTGGTTATCTTGCAGCGATTAAATCACAAAACGGAGCGGCAATGTCGATTGGCCGCATCTCGGCCTTCTTAGATATTTACATTCAACGTGATTTAGAGCGTGGAGTAATCACTGAATTTGAAGCACAAGAACTGATCGATCATTTGATTATGAAACTTCGAATGGTAAAATTTGCACGTACACCTGAATACAATCAATTGTTCTCTGGTTACCCAATCTGGGCAACTCTATCATTAGCAGGAATGAACATGGATGGTTCTTCATTAGTAACAAAAAATGATTTCCGAATCCTCCACACGTTGACAAACATGGGACCATCACCAGAACCTAACTTGACTGTGTTGTATTCGTCTCATCTGCCAGAAGGTTTTCGTACGTATGCAGCAAAAGTTGCTAAACAAAGTTCTTCAATCCAATTAGAAAATGATGACCTACTACGTCAATATTGGGGTTCAGATGATTCAGCGATTGCTTGCTGTGTTTCGGCAACAGTTATTGGTAAAGACATGCAGTTCTTCGGTGCGCGTGCCAATTTAGCCAAAGCAGTTCTTTATGCAATCAATGGCGGGGTAGATGAAATGACGAAGATGCAAGTAGCTCCGCGTTTCCGTCCATTAGAAGGCGACAGCATCGACTTTGATCAATTCATGGACAGTTATAAAGATGTCTTAGATTGGTTAGCGGAATTATACGTGAATACATTGAACGTAATCCATTACATGCATGATAAATATGCTTATGAAGCGCCACAATTAGCGTTGATGGATACAGAGTTAAAACGGACGTTTGCTACAGGTATCGCTGGGATCTCTCACGCGGCCGATTCATTGATGGCGATCAAATACGGAAACGTAAAAGTGATTCGTGATGAAGATGGCTTAGCAGTAGATTATATCCCGCAAAATGAGTTTCCGACTTACGGAAATGACAATGATGAAGCAGATGAAATGGCCAACTGGATTCTTGAATACTTTATGACTCAGATCAAACGGCAACACACATACCGTGATTCGACACCAACATTGTCTCTATTGACGATTACATCAAATGTTGTTTACGGTAAAAATACAGGAAATACTCCAGATGGTCGTCGTGCAGGCAAACCATTAGCACCAGGGGCGAACCCAAGTTATCAAGATGGTAAGTTTTTAGGTGAGAAAAATGGGTTGTTGGCTTCTTTGAACTCAACTGCTAAATTAAATTATGCGTGTGCGCAAGATGGTATTTCTGATACACAAACCATCAATCCAGGGGCACTTGGACGGACGGATGACGAAGCGATGCAAGTAGACAATTTACGACAAGTGTTGGACGGTTACTTTGATAAAGGTGGCTATCACTTGAATGTCAATGTCTTTGGTCGTGAATTGCTGGAAGAAATGGATAAAGATATTAACAATCCTAAATATGCAAACTTCACGATTCGAGTATCCGGCTATGCGGTAAAATTCCGTGACTTGACGCCTGAACAACGTCGTGACGTGATTTCACGAACTGACCATACAAAAATGTAAAACATGGCTCAATAAAATAATAGATAAAAAGATTCTGAGACTAAACAGTCTCAGAATCTTTTTTTGTAAAACGCTTGTCAATGTATCGATACTTGCTATAAGTCCTTGGTAAAAATAGTTGAATGCATGGTAGCAGCAATGAACAACTACTAGATAGGATATGGCTAGTAGAGGATCTTCTGACTTAAAAGATGATGTTGTCTTTGATTAATTCAATATTTTTAATAAATAATTTCCGATCATGCATTTTGATAGCACCACAACTTTTTAGTTGATGCATAATCCGGCTAACGCTGCTTGCTGCATTGATACCACAAAAATGAGCAATCTCCTCATTGGTCACAACAAAATCGATCAATACCCCATCTTGAAATTCAATTCCAAATTTGTCATATAGATCATAGATTTGTGTGCAGACCGCTCCGAATTTTCCATTCATCAGCATTTGTTGAGTCCTTTTCATGGATTTGAGCAGTCGTTCGCGGTAATAGTTTTTTACATAGATTTGTAATTCAAAATTTTGATTGATGTCTTTCCAAAATTCTACACGATCAATTTGATAAAGTTCGGCTTTTTTTGATTCGACACGAATATTAAAAGGGGCATCGATGAACTGAGAGTATTCATCCTTTAACAATGACACTACCTCGAGATCGTTGATGTACTCCAAATTGAATTCTCTGCCATCTCTTGAGATAACACTGGTCTTGATGACTCCGCTTTTCAAAATGTATACATGGTGATCCTGAATCCCTTCATAGAGCAAATACTTCTTGTATTCTTTGGTAACGATAGGGAATTTTTTTTGTTCTAAGTAGTTTGTTAAAGCTGCATTGTCCAATTTTCACTTGTTCCTTCCATAATTTGCTGAAATTTTATTGCTATTCTATCACAATTAAGCGTGTAGTTTGATTAAAAGTATGTATAAAAAAGATATATACAAATGTTAATGTCATTATTTGCTAAAAAATTTCAAAACCATTTTTCATTATGAAATCTGATTTTGCATTTTTTTTATATCCGTATAATCGATCAAGTAAGCCAAACAAACCCAATGTTCTAGTGAATTAGAAATTTTGGAAATAAGAGGAGTGGTTATTATGAAAAAATGGACATGCGCAATGATCGAACGATTGGAATCAGCCTACAAGGTAAGATTTGAAAAAGAGGCCGTATTGGTCTTTTTGAATGATGCTTATCAAAATGCCTTGATGTTGAGAAGGGATGTTACGCTGGAACAAGACGAAACACTAGAAGACTTTCTGCGGGAGTTTGACCATACACGGGACCTATTTATTAGTCAGGCAGTGGATCGCTATCCCTCAAACTATAACAAGGTTGCGGAAAAAATTTCAGATTTAAAGAAACTAAATGAAACTATCGTATTTTAATGAGAGTAGGTAATGAAAATTAAAGAAGAAAAGTTATTCAATAAAGGGTTTATCACAATTACTATCATCAATTTTGTTGTCTTTTTAGTTTATTATTGTTTTGTTGTTATCACAGCGAAGTACGCTACAGACAGTTTGGGCGCAACAACTGCACAAGCAGGATTTGCTGTTGGGATCTATATTATTGGTACACTGCTTGCTCGATTATATATTGGGAAAAAATTGGAATTATTCGGTCGGCGAGCGGTTTTACGTTATGGGGCACTTTTCTATCTACTTACGACAGCTGCCTATTTGATAAGCAGTAATATTTTTATTCTAGATGGTGTCCGTTTCTTGAATGGGTTTGGTTATGGGGCGGTTTCAACAGCTGCAAATGCGATCGTTACCGCCTATATCCCAGAAGCGAAATATGGTGAAGGAATCAACTACTATGGGTTGAGTACTAGTTTAGCTGCTGCGATTGGTCCGTTTATCGGTCTACTTTTGTTACCGATGGTTGGTTTTCAAGCAATTATTATCCTTGCCGTCGTCTTGGCGTTCATCACGATGCTTGCTTGCTTCAAATTTAAAGTTCAAAACATCGTATTAACCGAAGAACATCGTGCGTTAATCAACAAATTCAGCTTAGAAAGCTTTATCGAGATTAAAGTCCTCTTTGTTGCTGGAATCGCCTTTTTGATTGGGATTGCTTATTCAAGCGTCTTAGGTTTTCTATCAATTTATGCCGATCAATTACATTTAGTAACAGCCGGTGCCTTTTTCTTTGTTGTTTATGCATTAGTCGTTACAGTTACAAGACCAATGTCTGGTAAAATCTTTGATAAATACGGTGAAAATTCCGTAATGTATCCAAGTTTTATTTGTTTGACTATCGGTTTGATCCTTTTAGCTCTTACAGGCAATGCAGTTGTTTTATTGGTCGCTGGTGCGTTTGTTGGGCTAGGTTACGGAACGTTTATGGCCAACGGTCAAGCAGTGACATTAAAATTAGTTGACAAAGCTCGTATTGGTGTAGCTTTATCGACGTATTTCATCGGATTAGATTTAGGTCTAGGTGTGGGTCCATATTTATTAGGTGCAATCAAAGGTCTTTTGGGTTCATACCAACGAATCTATATTTTCTGTGCGATTATTCCAATCATCGTATCCATTTTATATATGATTTTTTATCGTCCGAATAAACCAGAAAAAGCACCTGCTTTAAAAAATAGCGAAGAAAAAGCAAGTGTGACAGAATAAGCAATAATCAATCAAAAAGCCCCAAACAGTGTTTAGCTGTTTGGGGCTTTTTTAATTGCTAGTCAATTTTTCCCGGATTAATGCTTTTAAGGGAAGATTTTTATTTTGTTTCGCGTAATAATCGGCTTGTTTCAAAAGTTCAAATTGTTTTTGGGGATCGTCTTGGATAATGGCTTTTTCAAAAAACAACGCTTCGATGCCATCAGTCACATTTACTTCTAAAAGTGTTTGGATGCCTTCGTCGCAAAGGGCATTGGCTCGTTCTTGATTGCCGCGTTTTGCATAGAAGCAAGCTGCCTGATAGTAAGATGGTCCTAACTGAGTAGTCGTCATATTTACCTCCAATTATTCAGCACCTTTGAGAATTTGGCGCTTTTTTTGTCTGATTAACTAAAGATTCCTTTAAGTAACAAGTGTTCATGCCAGATTCTGTCATAGAAAAATAAAAACATACGTTAAAAGTAATCAATCATTTGAAAAAATGCTTTAGCAGCTGAATTCATCGTGTTCGTAATTTTGCTCAAGCGGACTTGTTGTGGGAATCAGTTTTCCTATGAATAACGCTTCCATATTAATTCTAAAGCTTTTATTAGAAAACTACAATGGATTTATTCAAAAAATGTGTTTTTTTAAATTAATTTGCGGTATTTTGTTCAAAGGTTTTGTTTTTCATTGGCTATATTAGTTATTTGGAAATAGGAAGACAGAGTGGGTAATCTAGTTGAAGGAGTATATTCTCTATAAATTATACGGAATAAAAAAGACCGCTTGCGTTTCAAAACAAATATGATAAACTATTAAAATAATATGAAATGAAAGAGTGATTATGATGAGAAAAATGAATGTTGCAATTGTTGGCGCTACAGGCGCAGTAGGGACACAGATGATCAAATTATTAGAAAACAGTTCTTTACCGCTTGGTACTGTGAAGTTTTTGGCTTCGAAGCGTTCAGCCGGAAAGCAACTTTCATTTAAAGGCGAGACCCAAACGATTGAAGAATTAGTACCTGATTCATTCGAAGGAATTGATCTTGCTTTATTCTCAGCTGGTGGAGGAATTTCTGCTAAATTTGCACCAGAAGCAGTCAAACGGGGTGCCGTTGTTGTTGATAATACGAGCCATTTCCGAATGGACCCAACTGTGCCGTTAGTTGTACCTGAAGTAAATCCAGAAGCATTACGTAATCATCACGGAATCATTGCCAATCCAAATTGTTCAACAATCCAAATGATGGTAGCGTTAGAACCGATTCGCCAGGCTTTTGGTTTGAAACGTGTGATTGTTTCAACTTATCAAGCAGTATCTGGTGCAGGGAATCGGGCCATTGAAGAATTGGCGCAACAAGCCCGAGATTTCGCAGCAGGAAAACCGTCTGACGAATGGAAAGCAGCGATTTTGCCAGCTGGCGGAGACAAAAAACATTATCCACTAGCTTTTAATGCCCTGCCTCAAATTGACGTGTTCACGGAGGATGGCTATACGAATGAAGAATGGAAAATGATTAATGAAACGAAAAAGATCATGGAAGATGATACGATTAAAGTTTCAGCGACATGTGTGCGGATTCCGGTGATGAGCGGTCATTCTGAATCAGTCTACATCGAAACAGAAAAAACAGCGACTGTAGCAGAAATCCAAGCTTTGATTGCTAACGCCCCTGGTGCAGTATTAGAAGATGATCCAAGTCAACAAATTTATCCTCAAGCAATAAACAGTGTCGGTAAAAAAGAAACATTTGTAGGTCGAATCCGTAAAGATCCTGATGAAGAAAAAGGGATTCATTTATGGGTAGTTTCAGACAATCTATTAAAAGGTGCCGCTTGGAACTCACTACAAATTGCCGAAACAATGTATGAAATGAATTTATTTGAATAGTACTCAAAAAACTGCGGCAGATTTGCCGCAGTTTTTTGTCTGATCATTCGTCATAAAAGCAGACTGGCTAGGAGTCTTTCGTAATACGAGGTCAAAATAAAGTAAATTTTTGTTAAGGGATTTGAGCGGTTTATTTTCCGTCAATGGTTTTTCAGAAAAAATCATGTATAATAGCTAATGAGTCTAAGCACAGACCGTACTGATTACGGGGTCTGAGTAAGCTGAAATAATAAATAAATAAACTAGAGAGGTGGATATTTTGAGTACAGTCAAAATAATTCCTTTCAGCGGCGTACGTGAAAATGGTAAAAATATGTACGTGGTTGAAGTGGATAATGATATTTTTGTCCTCGATTGTGGACTGAAGTATCCAGAAAATGAATTACTGGGAATCGATGTTGTGATTCCTGATTTTACCTATTTAATTGAAAATGCAGATCGTGTGGCAGGTGTTTTCTTAACTCATGGTCATGCGGATGCAATCGGTGCGTTGCCTTATTTAGTGTCTGAAGTAGCAGTACCTGTCTTTGGTACGGAACTGACCGTGGAATTGGCAAAATTAAATGTCAGTCAAAACGAAGAGAGCAAAAACTTCAAAGACTTTCATGTAATCGATGAACATACAGAGATCGATTTTGGTACAGCAGTCATCAGTTTCTTCCGCACGACTCATACGATTCCTGATTCTGTGGGGATCAGCTTGAAAACAGAGGAAGGCAGCGTTGTTTATACTGGAGATTTCAAATTCGATCCTACAGCGATTCCAATGTATGCTACCAATTATCGTCGTCTAGCTGAAATTGGTTCAGAAGGAGTTTTGGCGTTATTGAGTTCGTCATCTAATGCGGAAAATCCAATCCAAGTGGCTGCGGAACGAGAAATTGCTAGTGAAGTATACGATACAATCAATGAATGGAACGGACGGATTATTGTAGCTTCAGTAGCAAGTAATTTACAACGAATCCAACAGATCTTGAATGCAGCAAAAGAGGCAGGACGCAAAGTCGTACTAACTGGACAAGATGTAGACCGAATCATTAAAACAGCTATGCGATTGAAAAAGTTAGAAGTTCCAGAAGATATTTTGATTACGATCAAAGAGATGAAAAATTATCAACCAGAAGAATTGATCGTTTTGGAAACTGGCCGAATGGGCGAACCTATTAAATCATTGCAAAAAATGGCCAATCGCTCTCATCGCAATTTGAGAATTGAAGATGGCGATTTAGTTTACATCACGACTACACCAACAATCGCAATGGAGACCACTGTAGCAAAAACAGAGGATATGATTTATCGAGCTGGCGGTATCGTGAAGAGCATCTCTGAGAATTTACGTGTTTCAGGTCATGCTAATCCACGTGATCTGCAATTGATGATGAATTTTATGTCACCAGACTATTTTATTCCTGTACAAGGAGAATATCGTCAATTAGCTGCACATGCTAGTTTAGCCAATGAATTGGGAATGCCGTTTAAAAATATCTTCATCACTGGTCGCGGTGATGTGTTGGAATACAAAAACAAACACATGAGTGCGGCAGGAAGTGTACCGGCAGATAACATCATGATTGATGGTATCGGTGTTGGCGACATCGGCAATATCGTGCTACGTGACCGCAAAGTTCTTTCTGATGACGGCATCTTTGTAGTCGTTGTGACGATTGACCGTAAATTGAAAAAGATTGTGTCTGCACCACAAATTACGTCACGCGGATTTGTCTATATTAAAGCGAGTCGTGATTTGATCAAAGAAAGTGCAGAGATGACTAGCGAGATTGTAGAAAAACATTTACATGCTGATGATTTTGAATGGAGCAAATTGAAACAAGACATTCGTGATCAATTAAGCCGCCATCTATTTGAACAAACTAAGCGTCGTCCCGTGATTTTACCAGTAATAATGGAAGCCAATCAACGTCGTGGTCGCCGTAAATAGTCACAATTGTAACTTCTTTAGCCATTTTTTGGTTAAAGAAGTTTTTTTGATACTTAACACTCTATTTTTTCGTTAAAAAGGAGTATGATTGAGGTGGAGTAAATTGTAGAGAGGGCTGGTCATATGTTGGAAAAACCATTAAAGTGTCCAAATTGCGACACACATTTTTACGTTGAAGAGATATTGAACGTTCAAGAGCATCCGAAAGAAGCAATGCCGGTTGAGTGCCCAAATTGTCACCATGTCTATGAGAAACGAATTACAAATGGCTACTTCATGACTTTTGAAGATCGTGAAGTTGGAAAATATGACAAAGAAACGGGAGAATAATCTCTCGTTTTTTTTATTTTGGTTTGCTTTTTTTAAAGAGTTTCCTTTAAAATAGCTATGGTTCATTTTTTTAGCGGAAGGAAGGCTTTTAATGAAAACTTATCAAGAGGATCCAGTGGTTCAAAAGAATCGTTGGTGGATTTTAGTATCAGTAGCGATGTTCACGTTTATGTCCACTTTAGATTCTAGTATTGTAAATATTGCTCTACCGACGATCTCAAATGATCTGGCAGTGCCGATGAACAAAGCTGAATGGGTCGTATCTATTTATTTGATGGTCGTTTGTGCTTGTTTGTTACTTTTTGGAAAAGTCGGTGACAGTTTTGGAAAGATTAAAGTGTATCGTATCGGGACGGTGATATTCACTTTAGGTTCTTTATTGTGCGGCTTCAACCACTCGCTAGCGATGTTGCTTTTTGGCCGTGTAATCCAAGGAATCGGTGCCAGTATGACGATGGCGACCAATACAGGTATTACGACAGAAGTTTTTCCTATGAGTGAGCGAGGAAGAGCATTGGGAGCAATCGGAGCATTTGTTTCCTTAGGTTCAATCGCTGGACCTGGTATCGGGGGGTTAATCTTAGCCCATTTTTCTTGGTCTTATATTTTCTGGATCAATGTGCCAGTTGGGATTTTGACGATTTTAATCGGGGAGAAATTTTTACCCAATGATATTACGATGTCTAAAAAGAAAATCGATTGGCTTGGTTTTGTTACATTTGCTATAACCATTATGAGTTTTTTCGGCTCAGTTTTCATCGGACAAGAAGTCGGTTATCTTCAGATAGCCCCAATTAGTCTATTGATCATTGCAGTGGTCTTTTTTGCAGCATTTATCCGAGTGGAAAAAAAGAAAGCAGATCCATTGTTAGTGTTTAGTATTTTAAAAAATAAGATGTTCACTATGAGTTTGATCACGGCACTCTTGATTTTTTCAGCAAACTTTTTCGTAAATGTCGTGATGCCATTTTATTTACAAAATGCCCGAGGATTGACTGCTAGTTATGCGGGCTTGTTGATGATGGTCTTTCCATTTTTAATGGTAATTGGTTCACCGTTAAGCGGCTATTTGACAGATCAGGTCGGGCCGCAGAAATTAGTTTTGATCGGTTTAGCAATGTTATCAGTTACTCAGCTGATGTATATCTTTATGGATCAAACAAGTCCCATCTGGTATTATGTGTTGGCGACAGCAATCATGGGGATGGGAAATGCCTTGTTCCAATCACCTAATAATACAATCGTCATGAGCAGCGTAGAAAAGGAAAACCTTGGAGTAGCTGGCAGCATGAATTCATTTGCCCGCAATTTAGGCATGGTGATCGGTATTGCGCTGTCTACGACGATTTTGTATAGCGGAATGAGTGCGTCATATGGGCAACGAGTAACTACTTACGTTGCAAGTCGGCCAGATATCTTTATTTTTGGAATGCGTGTGACCTTTATCGCCTCATTAGTGATTTGTATCATTGCGTTGCTGCTTTCATTTAGCCGTTTTAGAAAAAAAGCAGTGGATGAGACTGTTTATTAGTACAAAAGAAGTTGATTGTTCCTTAGTTGGTAACGGTTGACTTCTTTTTTTTGAAGCACTCTGTTATACTAGTTTTGCTAAACTGTACTACTATAATAGATAAATTTTATAGCGGGAGGAAATTATGGCGACAAAACACGATCTGATATTAGAACATATTGAAAACCTGCCAGTCGGAGAACGGATCTCTGTCCGCAGTATTGCCAAGAATTTACGGGTCAGTGAAGGAACGGCTTATCGTGCGATCAAAGATGCAGAAAATATTGGTTTAGTTTCAACGATTCAACGAGTTGGGACGATCCGAATCGAACGGAAACTGAAAAAAAATATTGAACGTCTGACTTTTGGTGAAGTTGTTCGAATCATTGAAGGCGAAGTATTGGGCGGTTCGAACGGATTAGATAAGGATTTAAATAAATTTGTTATCGGTGCCATGACTGTCGAAGCGATGCGGCGATACATCACACCGGGTTCTTTGCTGATTATAGGAAATCGCGAAGGTGCACAGAAATTGGCTTTGCAAGATGGTGCGGCAGTTTTGATTACCGGTGGATTTGATACGACGCCGGAAATCGCGCAGTTAGCTGATGAGTTAGCATTGCCTGTATTAAGTACGACCTATGATTCGTTTACTGTTGCGACGATGATCAATCGAGCCTTGAGTGACCAGTTGATTAAAAAAGACATCATGCAAGTCAGTGATATTTATATGCCGTTAGAAAAGACGATTTATTTACAAGCGGGCGATACTATCGCGAGCTATCATCGTCTTTCGGAAAAGACGGGACATTCACGTTTCCCAGTTGTAAATAAAAGTATGCGTGTACTAGGTGTTGTGACGGCAAAAGATGTGTTAGGCAAAGCTGAAAGTCAAATGATCGACCGAGTCATGACCCGTGATCCAAATATTGTAAAACAAAGCATGAGTGTTGCTTCAGTCAGCCACCAAATGATTTGGGATGGACTTGAAATGATGCCGGTAGTTAAAGACGATCTTTCCTTAGTAGGGATGGTCAGTCGGCAAGATGTGATGAAAGCCATGCAGCTGGTTCAGCGCCAGCCTCAGATGTCTAATACGATCTCTGATCAGATTATCGGGGACATCGTGACAATTGAAACGGATCGAGACGACAATCCGTTGGAAAATCCGTACTTTAAATTTGAAGTTACTCCCCAAATGGTCAATGGTGTTGGGACGATTTCTTTTGGTGTGTTGAGTGAAATTGTTGGGAATGTAGCGCAACGAAGTATTTTAATGGACCAACGGCGCAATACATTGATTGAGCAAATGAACTTGCATTATTTAAGGCTGATTCAATTAGAAAGTGAGATTGAGATTCATTCCAAAACACTGGAACTAGGTCGACGCTCAGCGAAAGTTGACTTAGAAGTTTACATTGATAATGTGATTGTGGCTAAAGCAATCGTGGTCTGCCAAGTAATGGAGCGTTCTTAGAAAGAGGAATTTATATGTCGATAACAGAAGAAATTTTACAAATGATCAAACAATATGATCGGATTATCATCCATCGCCATATGCGACCGGATCCTGATGCATTAGGTTCACAATGTGGACTAGCTGAAATCTTACGAGCAACATTTCCAGAAAAAACAATTTATCAAGTGGGTGGTCCGGTAGAAGGATTGTCTTTTTTAGCTGAAATGGACGAGATTGCCGATGAGTGCTATCAAGGCGCCTTAGTCATTGTGACGGATACGGCCAATTCACCGCGAATCAGTGATGAGCGCTATACATTAGGCGATAAATTAATCAAAATCGATCATCATCCCAATGACGATCCGTATGGTGATTTATTATGGGTTAATACCAAAGCCAGCAGCTGCAGTGAGATCATTGCTGATTTAGCCTTTAGTGAAAATTTGGTCGTAACAAAAAATGCGGCGCGCTTGTTGTATGGCGGTATAGTAGGAGATACGGGTCGTTTCTTATATCCGGCTACGACTGCCCACACGTTGCAAGTTGCTGCGAAATTATTAGACTATGGTTTTGACGCTTCAAAGCTAAACCGTACACTTGATCAAATCTCATTGGATGTGGCAAAACTTTCAGGGTATCTTTATCAAAATCTGCAAATTGATGAACACGGTGCAGGTTTTGTCGTTTTGGATCAAGCAATCTTAAAGAAATATGGAATCAAAGATTCTGATACAGCGGCGCTTGTTCCATTACCAGGTACGATCGATGTTGTGTTGGCGTGGGCTGTTTTTGTGGAACAACCAGAAGGGTATTATCGGGTGCGGCTTCGTTCTAAAGGGCCGGTTATCAATGAAGTTGCAAAACGATATCATGGTGGCGGTCATCCGCTAGCTAGCGGTGCAAATGCAAAAGACCAAGTGATGTGCCAAGAGATTTATCAAGAAATTCAAAAACTTTGTGCCGAGTATCAAAAGCAGCACTAAATACTACAGCCGATGACTCTGTCATTGGCTTTTTTAATCAGGCTTTTCAAATGGAACGATTTCCGCTAAACTAAATGTTTAGAAAAATAAGTTTATTGGAGGAAAATTATGCCAAATTGCCCAATGTGTCAATCAGAATATACGTATGAAGATCGTGGATTGTTCGTATGTCCAGAATGCGGTCATGAATGGTCAGAAACTGAGGTCGCAACTGAGGAATTTATCGTCAAAGCCAGTAATGGCAACCAATTACAAGACGGAGACAGTGTAACGGTAATCAAGGATCTAAAAGTTAAAGGGGCTTCTGGAGCCATCAAACAAGGGACAAAGGTCAAAAATATTCGTTTAGTTGATAGTGATCATAATATTGATTGCAAAGTTGATGGATTTGGTCCAATGAAATTAAAATCTGAATTTGTTAAGAAGTTATAAGTCAGAAAGATTCTTAGAGTTGTTTTCATAAAAAATTCATGGATTTCATGCTAAACTAAAGAGAGGAAACTGTTTGCTTCAAAACAGTATTGAATTATTTTTTATTAGAGGAGAATGTCTATGTATGGGTATGGATCATTTTATAATTTTTTAGATCCCACGTTTCTATTAGTTATCGCTGGGTTAGTGATCTCAGGACTCGCTTCTGCCTATGTCAACTCGACATTTCGCAAGTATGATGAATTTCGCAGCAGTAGAGGTGTTACAGGAACGCAGGCGGCTGAATATATTTTGCACAGTCAAGGTATCCATGATGTCGGGGTCCAAAAAATTGCAGGCGACCTAACGGATAATTACAATAGCGGCAACAAAATGTTGAGTTTATCAGAAGCAACAGCACAATCTACATCAGTAGCAGCCATCGGTGTAGCAGCCCATGAATGCGGACATGCCGTACAAGATGCCAAAAATTACATCCCATTGAGATTGCGAGCAGCGATCGTACCTGTTGCAAATATCGGTTCGACGCTATCCTTTCCATTGATCATGTTAGGAGTCATTATGAGCTGGAACCAAATGCTGATCAATATCGGAATCTTAGCTTTTTCATTGGCATTGCTTTTCCAACTTGTCACACTGCCTGTCGAATTTGATGCATCAAGACGTGCGTTGAGCATTTTACGTGAAGGTAATTTATTATCAGAAGATGAATTAGCAGGTGCACGAAAGGTTCTTTTTGCAGCGGCGTTGACCTATGTAGCAGCGGCATTGGCGACATTCTTGCAATTGTTGCGTTTGATTTTGTTATTTGGTAATCGAAACCGTGACTAAAAAACCGACGAATCGTCGGTTTTTTATTTGGTAAACTGGTTGTTACCAAAGCAAGTCGGGTTTTTGATAGTTCTTATTATTGATAAATTTCAGAATATGGTATCATTAGATAAAGGATGTCCGACTAATTTTTAAAGGAAATTAGCGCATTTACGAGAAGGAGCTGATACCATGAAAAGATCGACCAAAGTAAAAATTGGAGTAGGTGTCATAGTTGCAGCTAGTACAGCGACAGCCGTAGTAGCTTCTGGAAAACTAATCGAAAAAGCCCGTCATGTCTCGAATCGTTGCAAAGTCAAACGTTTTGTCAGCGACAAGTTTGACGGTAGTGAATCACTGTTAGCAATCGTTGATAAACTTTCAGATGAAGATTTAGACAACATCATGAACATTTTAGACAAGATCAAAAGCGGCAAAAAACGTGTATCTGTCTATGGCGACTCTATCAAAGACACGACCGAAGATTTGAAAGCGCGTCTGTTGGATTTTGTGGATCATTTAATGTAAAAGATGTGCCAGGGATGGCGCATCTTTTTTATGTTTTCTAAAACAGATCAATTTTTTTGTGATCAATAAGCTATTTTTTTTAGGAAAAATGTATGCTAAAGTAGGCTAATCAATAATTCGCAAGTGAGGGAAGTAATGGAACGTGAGAGTCGGCTAACGGAAGAAGAAAAACTATTTTTTATGCAAGAGGCAATCAATGAAGCAAAAAAAGCAGAAAAAATTGCGGAAGTTCCTATCGGAGCAATCGTAGTCTGTCAAGGTGTGATCATTGGGCGAGGGCATAATTTGCGCGAACATAGTCAAGATGCAACAAGTCATGCAGAGATGTTTGCTATCCGAGAAGCATGTCAACAGTTGAATAATTGGCGTTTGGAAGACTGTCAGCTCTTTGTTACGTTGGAACCTTGTCCAATGTGCAGTGGCGGGATGCTCTTATCACGAGTAGCAGAAGTTTATTTTGGCGCATACGATCCAAAAGGCGGGACGGCAGGAACATTAATGAATTTGTTGACAGACGAGCGTTTCAATCACCGAGCGTATGTTGAAGGCGGTATTTTGGAAACAGAATGTGGCGCGTTATTGACGGATTTTTTCCGCGAATTACGGGCAAAGAAAAAAAAGGCTAGCCAAAACGAGTAGAGTTTGTTATACTAATTTTTGCCGAAAGGCAGGACAATGTCGGGCCTATGAATTGTGTCAGATCTGGAAGGAAGCAGCACTAAGTAGGATCCGGCATGTGTCTTTTATAAACCGCGTAACAGCAAGCCTGAGAGCTTGCTTTTTTATTTGCTAAAAACCAAAAGGGGCAGAAAAGGGGCAAAGTTCATTTGCCTTTAGCATTAAGTTTTTCAACAATACTAGCCTTTGTTTTCTTGGTTACATGAGTGTAGATTTTCATTGTTGTTTCCATGTCGGAGTGTCCTACACGTTCCATGATCGCTTTTACAGGTATGTTCAATTCAGCAAGTAGCGAGATGTGAGAATGTCTAAAAATATGGCTAGACATTTTCTTTTTGATAGCATCTTTACCAAGCTTGTCATTCATAGTCTTTAGTGAGTTATTGAATGCGTTGATTTGAATCGGCTTGCCAGTCTTACCAATAAAGAGATAAGGAGTTTTACCCTTGAATTTTAACTTATTCTCCAAAATCAATTCATCGAGTATCTCAATCGCTCGATTAGATAGATCAATTTCACGATACGATGCTAGGGTCTTAGGCATCTCTTTTTTTGCATTTTTATAGCCCTCCGAATAATCTAACGTACCAATCACCTTTATAGTTTGGCTATTCGGATCGTAATCATCAATTGTGAGGCTTATAGCTTCGCCTGCACGCAGTCCAGTTAAATACATGAACTCAGCTAACCTTCCGTGATGGACGCTCTGAAACGTGCTGTAATAGACGTTTAATAGCTTGTTGATTTCTTCTTCTTCTAAATACTTATCTTCCACTCTTTCATAAGTTTCTTTTGTTAAAGCTGGTTTAGGAACTTTCGTCCTACTAATAGGATTAATTTTGATCATTTCCATATCGACTGCATAATCAAGCGCCATTTTTAGCACACTTCGAAACTTCTTCTTATATTCATAAGATTGGGTTAACTCGTTTAGGAAATCTTGATAAAACTTTGTATCTGTATTACGTACCACTGCTTCAGTGTTAATGTTCTTTCGTATGTATTTTAAAAGCTTTTCATAATTAACTCGCGATGACTGACGAATAGAAACCTTATGCTGATTCCACCACGCATCTAATAGCTCGCCAAGTGTAATCTTGATTTGATTCTTTTCTTCGATCTTCTTATCAATTTTTTCTTGAAGCTCCACAGTTGCTTGCTTCTTAGCTTGATTAGATTTACTGTTAAGTGTGATTGAAACTTTTCTGCTTTTTTCTGTGTATGGGTCAATGTATCGTTCAGAATATTTATATTTCCCGTTCGGTAATTCTTCAATCCACATGTTTATTCAACTCCTATTTTTTGATATAATAGGCACAGTAAAATAAGCCTATTGTATAGGTAATTTATGTGACCACATCCACTCAATCTTTGGTCTGGGAGAGGGGATGTGTTTTTTATAGGTTTAGTAATTCTTTTTTCTTAGCATCGAATTCCTCTTGCGAAATAATTCCTTCGTCAAGCAACTCTTTAAATTTACGAATCTCATCTGCTGAAGTAGTAGGTTGTTCTTTTTGCACACTTGTAGAACTGACTAATTCATCATGCCTATCTACTTCTAATTTAGAAACAATATAATCAAAGCCAGCCATAGTTTCTTTTGCCTTCATTAACACTTTTTCGTATTTTTTGTCTTTTTCTTGTTTCTTCTTGATGTAGTCTAAAGTTACTGACTGAGGAGTTCTGTTCTTAAAGGTAACCATGATTTTCAAAGAATCAACATGATTTCTTTGTTTCTTTTTCTTTGTAACTCCTCCTAAAACAGCACCGACGCCGCCAGCAAGGACGCCACCGACAACAGCCCGTCCAATTCCTAATCCACCACTCATAACAGAGCTGCCGTTTTCCAAAAGCTCATAGCTATTTAATTCATCGAATGTATAGACATTGAGTTTAACTCGAAATAATTTTTTAACAGAATCAATTTCAACTTCGCCGTATCTATTAGTAGACTTGAAATAACGAGCCGGTTTCTTTGCAATAGCTTCGTCTGGAGTCATTTTGGTAAAACCAACAAATTCTTCAAGTTCATCTGAAGACAGTTCTTTATTATTTTGAACCATATTTTCTAATGATGATTGTCTGGCGATGTCCTTTGCGCCTGATTTTACAGAATCCCAAAATCCCATTTTTTATAGCCCCTTTTCTGATATAATATAGTTGTCGATCTCAGAAACGAGGTCCTTAGTCCGTGTTCGCAGCACGGGCTTTTTTAGTATTTTCTTTTACTAGGATTCGCCATGTCCCATACAACTTTACCTTCTATATAAACTTCCTCAAGTTCATAAGGATTGGTAATCATGATCGAATGCTCTTTTTCATCATATGAATCGGGTTCTAAAACAACTCCCGTCTTAAGTCTGTAGAAGCGCTTAACAGTATATTCTGTTCCGTTGAGCCTAACAGCTGCTACATCACCATTACAAACCTGCTCATCAGGGTCTATGAGAATATATTGTCCGTCTGGGAATAGTTTGTTCATAGAATTGCCTGTAATTTCTAATAATTTCGAATTTGGATGTTTCAAACCTATATTCAACGGGATTTCTACATCCTCTGGTATCTCGTAGCTTTCAAGAGGTCGTCCTGCTACTATTTTTCCAACAAGAGGACGAACCATTGTTTTACCAGTCATCGACATGAGCTCTTCTCCTATTAAAAAAGAGTAATCAAGGTCTAATGCTTTAGCGGCTGTTAAAATCTTGTTTTCTGGGAAAGGAATCTCGTGCGAGGCATATCTGGATATAGTAGAGCGATTAACGCCTAATTTTTTTCCAAGTTCTTCTTGAGATATTTTTCTCGTTTTTCTGTATTTCTCGATTAAGTCAGCTATTTCACTGTTTTTTCTCAATTTTTATCACCTCTCGAAAACATGTTCGTATCAACGATCCTAGTATAACAAACGTGCGCACAACGCAACAAGCAAAATTATTTATTATTTTATGTTGCGTCTGCGCACGTTTACTGTTATTATTCTTTATGTAACAGAGAGGAGGTTAACAGAACGTGTTATTTGACTATAATGCTTTAAAAGAAGCAAGAAAAAACGAAGGCAAGACAAAAGCTGATGTAGCTGAATATTTAAACATTGCTCCGAGTTCTTATTCTAGAAAAGAAGATGGTATTATGGCATTCGATGTACGAGAATTAGCGTTAGTAATGGAGTTTTTGAAGATTCCTAAAACACGAAGAGGAGATTTTTTTTTACAAGAAAACGTGCATAAAAGAAACAAATAGAGAATCGATTCGTGCGTAAAAGAAACTTATCCACAGGCTGCAATAGAAAAATAAGAAATTGATGAGAAAAAATAAAATAACGGATTCACTTTGTGGATAACTAAAAGCTTAAATAATGTTGATTTGGCAGAAAACTAATTTAGTTAATTAAATAACGCAAAGGAGGATAAATAATGACTGAAAAAATAGCCTTGGCAGAAACCATCAAATTGCCTCAATTATCAATGCCAAAGGATGAAGCGATAAAATATTTCGGATTCGAAGGACATGAGTCTACATTCCAAAGATTGTTAGCAGAATTCAAAGTACATCCTGATTACAAAAAAGGTTATCGAGCACCGACATACAAAATTGTGCTGATAAACATCAATCTGTTTGATCAATTTTTGGATTGGAAGGACAAAAATAAATTTAAATAGAGGAGGTGACAGCATGAATAATATACCAGTAAATATTGTCATTAGAGGAGTGGAAGCTTTAGAAAGCATAGCAAATAGCCTTAGCACTTTGGCAGAAGATACTAAGGCGAGTAAAGAGTTAAAAGAAACTCTTATTATAAACGTTAATGATATGCAAAAAGCAATTGAAAAATTACAAAGTGATCCTTTTGGATTAGAGGGGAAAATAAAATGAACAAAAAAATTATAGATGATTTTTCAACATGTAGAAATGACGTAGAGAAATTAATTGATGAATTAATTAACGAAACGCTCGCGATATTTGATTCTTACGAAGAAGCGATACAAGCTATTCGACAACTTAAATATAATCTAACTGGTCCTATCGGATGTTTGATTATTGAAGAATCCATCAAAAAAATTGAGAGCATTGCATTGAAAAAGGCCACTAAATAAATAGTGACCAGATGCTTATTCATCTTTCAAAGATTTGTAATACGTTCGGATCATCTCATCAACAATTACATGTTGCGCTTGATAATTATTGTATTCACTAGACATCCAACTGGTATTACTGTCATTTTCTTCAAAAACGTTTTTCATTTCATGGAATGTCCGTTCCCAAAATGAAATCAAAGAGAGCAATTCTGTATGTTGCTGTTCCGGCTTGATTTTTAAAAACAAATCTAATTTGTCTTTTAAAGAGTTTACTTCAGCAAGGCGGAATTCACCCAATTGTATTCTTTTGTCGGAGTTATCCATAAGATCTTCAAACAAAAATTTAGTTTTTTCGGCTAAGTCGGATTCTAAATTGATAAGTTCTCCAACAAAATATTTTTCATCATCCATATTTTTCACCACCTTGTCAGTTATTTCAGCAGACCACTTGCTGATAAGAAAATTATACAACAGAAAGGAAGTTGACAATGAAACAAATTAATCTAGCAACAACAATCATGTGCATGTTAGCCGTGCCGGTCATTTCAAGCTACAACATAATTTTTGCTTACGGATATATCGGTATCTTTTTACTAGCGATCGGATGGGAACAAAAAAAGCCAACCGAGGAGGCTGACTAGATGAGTAGAAAAGAAAAAATATTAATCGTTGTTTTGAGTATTGTAGCTTCGCTGGTGACTAATTTGATTTTAAGGGGGTGAAGGTGTGGAAGATTTTAACGAAACATTTGCTGTCATGTATATCAGAGATGATCAATACTATCCGGTTGCATTGTCAGAAGAACAACTGATTGTGATTCAAACATTTATGAAGAGTTTGTTTGCTAGAACTGGGAACGGGAAGCTAAATCTAATAAATCAACCGTTTGGAAAACCAACGAATTTATTCACAAAAAAAGACTAGCCCCGTCTACCAAACTAAGCTAGTCAAACAAATACCTTATAGGAGGAATTATACCACATGACCATTAGAGATTCACTAGGTGTGCCGCAAGAACCTGATTATGACGAACCAATTTTAAAAGACGTTTACGGTGATGATGTTTATAAAAACGACACTGTTTACTTAAATTTTGAAGGCATTGTGCTAGAAAAAAATTTGGAACGCTACTCAAAAGAGTACGTGGACGAATTAACAGCAGGCGAAGCAAACGAAGAACTGCGAGAAGTGATGTTGCCTAGCGAGTATTCAGAAATAATTAAAGAAGCATTGCTAACGTGGATTATTAACAACGGTTATGCCGATTATTTCGGATTACAGCCGAAGAGAGGAGAAGATGTTATTGAAACTTTACGAATTAACGAATAATTACCGCAAGGTTGCTGAAATGGAAGATTTAGATTCAGAAACGTTAAGGGACACTCTGGATTCAATCAGCGATGAGATCGAAAACAAAGTGATCAATATCGGTTTCATCATAAAAGAAAAGAAAGCAGATATTAAAGCGATTCAAGATGCAATGAAAGAACTAGCAGAGAAAAAGCAGAGCATAGAAAAGTCAATTGATAGTTTGCAATGTTATGCATATGATTCTATGAAATTAACTGGTGTTAACAAAGCCAAGACCCCACTACTGAGTATATGGATTCAGAATAACCAGCCTTCTGTAAACGTGACGGATGAAAGTATGATTCCTAAAAGCTTTTTTATAGAACAAGAACCAAAGCTGGACAAAAAACAACTTAAAGAAGAATTGAAACACGGTGAGATTCCAGGCGCTGAGTTAGTGCAAACTGAAAGTTTGAGGATTAGATAAATGAATATAAAAAAAGCAACCGACCTTCGCAAAGACAAAGACTGGCGCATTATGATTTATGCAAAGCCTGGAACGGGTAAGACTTCATTAGTTAACCATTTAAAAGGCAAAACTTTAATTTTAGATATGGATGACTCAACAAAAGTTTTGGCAGGTTTGCCTAATGTAGAAATTATTGAATTTGACAGAGTTCACCCACATGAGTTTATTACTGAATTTATCAAAGAAGCACCGCAATTAGTAAAAAACTATGACAATCTCGTGATTGATAATATTTCGAGTTTTGAAAAAGACTGGTTTGTAGAACGGGGACGAACATCTAAAAATGGAATTTCTAATGAGATTCAGGACTACTCACAATGGACGAACTATTTTGCTCGCATCATGACAACAATCTACCTCTTAAAGAATATCAATATTTTAGTAACAGCGTGGGAAAACCAGCGAGAGATTACTACAGAGCGTGGTCAAACATTCAATCAATACGCGCCGCAAATCAGAGATAGCGTCCGTGATAATTTAATGGGTCTAACAGATATCGTTGGACGAATGATTATCAATCCAGATACTGGAAATCGAGGGATTATCTTAGAAGGTAATGATGCGGTGTATGCAAAAAATAGATTGGATCAACGAAAAGCAACGCCGGCAGAAGAATTATTTCTGATTGGTGGTGAATCAGATGTTTCAACTGAGACCGTATCAAAACCAGCTAGTGGCAGAAGCGAGAAATCATCTAGCGACGGGGATTAAGGGTGTACTTATTCAATCTCCGCCTGGCAGTGGAAAATCAGTAGTAATCGCTGAAATTGTCCGTCTTGCGACAAAAAAAGGTGGTAAGGTGCTGTTTCTGGCACACAGAAGGGAACTACTCGATAACATCGTTGAAACACTTAACGATAACGATGTGGACTTATCGAAAGTGATTGTGTTGTCAGCAGTGATGGCAAAGAACCGTTTATCTACTCTCCCACCGCTCTCTTTGATTGTCACTGATGAGGGACACCACGGAAAAGCCAAAACGTATATGGATATTTACGGACATTTTAAAGACGTGCCACGGTTAGGTTTTACAGCCACACCATATCGATTGAACGGCGAAGGGTTTAAAGACATCTATGATGAAATGGTCGAAGGCCCAACTATTCAGTGGTTGATTGATCATCACAATTTAGCGCCTTATCGATGGTTTTCTATACCGCTGATTGATCGAGCGAAAGTCGATTTTAAAAATATGACGAGAGAGGCGGAATCATCCGCAAAGCTCTTTGAGTCTGACGCAACGATTCAAGGCGATATCATCGGAAACTACAAAAAATACGCTAATGGGAAACAAGCGATTGTTTATGCCCCAACGATTGAAGTGAGCAAACTCATCGTTAGATGGTTCAATCAAGAAGGTATTTATGCGGTACACGCTGACGGAAAGACTCCTACGAAAGAACGTGATCAAATCACGGCTGATTTTAAAGCAAAGAAAATCACGATTTTATCCAATGTTGATTTGATTTCAGAGGGGTTCAATGTACCTGATGTAGGAGTGATCATTCTATGCCGACCAACGCAATCAATCGTTCTTCATCTACAGCAGTCTATGCGTGGTATGAGGTATCGTCCTGATAAAACATCTATCATTTTGGACCATGTGGGTAACGGAGCTAATTTAGGATTACCGGCCGATGAGTTTGAATGGTCCATTGAAGGCCGAAAGAAAAAGTCGTCAAGTAGCAGCGGACCGCCGAAAATGATTTGCCCTACATGTGGACAACAATTTCTTTTAAAGAGTCTTTTAAAAATTGGTGACAAGCCCCATTGTCCATTTTGCTTACAAGAAATCGAGATGAAAGAAAAAGAATCATCAGTAACTTTTGATGAAACGGTTGAAATGATTGAGCTGGATGCAGAAAAAGCAAAGATTGCTAGATTATCCAAAAAGAAGTTTTCGACTAAACAGTCGTTAGAATTTAACTATGCGATTGCTAAGGCAAAAGTTAAAATGGCTGGCAAAGGAAATCCATTATTTAAAATGTTTGGGTCCTTAACTGCCTATCGTAAAAAGGAATACGCATTAGATACGCTTGAAGAGTTTTCAATGCTCTGCAACGTATCGATGGAAAAAGTTTTAAAGGCCTACGACTGGGCTTATAAAAAATCTTTAGAAAAACCAGAAATGCCCGAATGGGCGAAAAACACATTTTACTAAGAAAGAGGTATAAAAAATGGGATTTAAAGTAGATTACAACGAAGCACAAGAATTTGGGAACGTAGCAGATGGAGATTATGAAGTAGTGATTTTTAATGTCACTGAAGAAGCAACGAAAAGCGGAGCGGAAAATATTAATTTTGATATGGTAATCCGTAATGATATTGATCAAAAGTATAAGAATAGCCACCTTTTCCATAAAGTATGGAAAGCGAAAGAAACTGGTAAATACAATCGAGGGGCTGTAATGGCTCTAGCGAAAAACTTTGGTTTACCTGATGGAAAAAATTATGATTCATTTGATAAATTTTTAGAAGATTTTGCTCTTCGGACAGCTAAAGTGCGTGTGAAAAATGAACAATCTGAATATAACGGGAAAACGTACGACAATACGAATATTAAGAAATTTGGCCCTAGCGAATATCCAGATCTGCAACACCAATGGAAGAAAAAGGAATCCTCACAAACAGATTTTGGGCGCGACAACAGTTCGTCATTTAATATCACAGACGATGATCTGCCATTCTAATGAGTAATTACGAACGCATTCCCTCAGAACTCCGTGAATTAAATCAGTGGGGGATTTATAAGCGTGAGTGGGATGAGGATAGACAGAAATGGAAGAAAAAACCGCACAATCCTTTTAACGGAAAACTCGGTAGCAGTACAAACGAGAGTACATGGTCTGATTTTCAGACCGCCCTTGATGCTATCAATAAATTTAAAGCAGATGGATTGGCATTCTATTTCAAACCGCCATACATTGGGATTGATTTAGATGATATTCCTGACGATTTAGAACGGTATCTACAAGGTGATATCGAAAACAACTTAGTTTATGTGTTTATGAATTCAACTAAAACCTATTCGGAAATATCAATGTCAGGTAAGGGGATCCATATTATCGGAAAGGCTAAAATCCCTGGAGAGCGTAGAAGAAAAAAGAATGTAGAAATGTACACAGATGGTCGATTTTTCGCTATCACTGGAAACTTTTTTGGTAATAACAACGAAGTGAATGAAATTCCAAAAACTCAAATGGACTTTCTTTATAAGCGTTATTTAGAGAATGATAACGTGATTACTCACGATTTTTCAAAACCAAATTGGGATGACGGGAATGATTTGTCTGTAGATGAAATTGTTCAAACTGCACTTAATTCATCTACAGGACGTCGATTCAAAATGTTTATGGATGGCGGTTGGGAAAAAGTCTATTCTAGCCAATCAGAGGCAGATTTAGCTTTTGCCAACGATTTAGCCTTCTGGACCGCTGGTGACTTTCAAAAGATGGACGAAATATTCCGAATGTCTGCAATGATGCGAGAAAAGTATGATCAGAAACGCGGAAAAACGACGTATGGAATCGGGATATTAAATAAAGCAATCTCAGAAAATACGAACCACTACACTGGTAAAAAAACAGCAGATGATTACTTTTTATCGATACCAGGCATTACTACAGAAGAAAAAGAAAAGCCTTCAAGATTTTATTCTTATGACGATACTGGGAATTCTGAACGATATCTTGATTTGTTTGGAACGTTAACCAAATACAGCTATGTCAATAAGTGTTGGTACTTCTACAACGGGAAGAATTGGGAACAAGACAATATCGGGGCGATCCGTAAATGGGTAGATCAATCGATTGACGTTCTTAAAAATGAACCAGTTTCTGTTCCTAAAGATGCTACAGAAGATGAGAAAAAAGCGTACATGGAAGCGAAGGCTAAACATGTTAAACGTTCGCGAAATAACGCTGGTAAAGAGGCAATGACGAGGGAGTTAAAACACAATGTAGCAGTTCTTCCAGAAGAATTCGATAGTGACGATATGCTTTTTAACACCCAAAACGGATATCTTGATTTATCAAATGGCATTTTAAATGACCATGATATTTCTAAAATGTTTACTCGGATTTCTAACGCTGAGTACACCGACAAAGATGAGTGTTCTCGTTGGGAATTATTTTTGAATCAAATTTTTGATGGGAATACAGAGTTAATCCGCTACATTCAAAAAGCAGTCGGCTATTCAATGACTGCATCAGTTAAAGAGCAAGTGATGTTTATTCTATTTGGAAATGGTCGAAATGGTAAATCTGTCTTTTTGGATATTATCGCAGAAATTATGGGAAGCTACGCAATGGGAATGCAAGCGTCGAGTTTAATGGTAAAACAGGGCGGCAGTAGCGGACACAATGAAGATATTGCGCGGCTAGATGGTGCACGTCTAGTAACCAGTAGCGAGCCAAACGAAGGTGTTCGTTTAGACGAAGGACTGATTAAACAGCTAACTGGTGGTGATAAAGTTTCTGCAAGTTTTAAAGGCGGGCACATGTTCGATTATAAACCTAAGTATAAAATTTGGTTGGCCACGAATCATAAACCGATTATTCGAGGGAATGATGATGGCATTTGGCGACGATTGCCATTGATACCATTCACTGTTCAAATTCCACTCGATAAAGTCGATAAGACTCTAAAAGAAAAATTGATGCGTGAGTTACCCGGCATTATGAATTGGGCTGTCGAGGGCTGCCTAGCGTGGCAGAGAGAGGGGCTGAATCCTCCGGCGGATATCCAAAAAGCTACGATGGAATATCGACAAGAGATGGACGTTATTGGAAGCTTCATTGAACAATGTTGCGAAACAGGACCTGGTTATTCAATCGGGGCAACGGAATTGTTCAAGGCCTATGATAAGTGGGCAAAAGAAATGAATGAACATGACTTTACGCAGACTCAGTTCGGCAAAAAGATATCTGACAAATTTACTAAAGAGAAAAAAGGCAAAGTTAGATATTTAGGAATCGGTTTAAAAAAAGCGTACAAGGAATTTTCATCAAGTGTACCTGGGCTATAAAACGTGGACAGTTTGGACAGTTTTGGACAGTTTTTGTTAAACTGTCCAACTCGAATTAAGGTTGATACAAAAGCATTTCTAGACAGTTGTTGGACAGTTGGACAGTTTATATATAGTAAGAGTAAATATTTAAAAAATAAGAATATATATAAAATACAGAAGCGACTCGAAAAAACTGTCCAACTGTCCATAATTTGGTGGAACGCTTAGAGCCACAAGGGATAGCGGATTTTCAAACTGTCCACATTTTGGAGTAACTGTCCATAAATTTTTGGAGGTATGCATGACAGCAGAAATTGATATTCAAAACGCAATCAGAAGAGAATTGCCAAAATACGGGCATTTCATTTATCGAGGAAATGTTGGCAAAGTAAAAACTATTGATGGTCGATGGTTTGATACAGGGTTACCAAAAGGCTGGCCGGATCTGTTCGGTTGGACAAAAGAAGGTAAGTTTTTTCTGATCGAAGTCAAAAACGAAAAAGGAAAATTACGACCTGACCAATTACGATTCGGTGAATTTTTAAAAAACCAGCCAGTTTTATATGGTGTTGCACGATCTGTGGAGGACGCTTTGCGGATTGTAAACAAGAAATAAAAATATTGCAGGTGAAGAAAATGAAAACAATTAATATTTTCGGCGAATACGTCGAAGGGAAAGAAGTAGAGTATACGGATCAGCCGTACAAAAATATCATCATTGTAGAAGACCGCAAAGGCGACACGCATGTCGTTCATCGTGACACTGTGGATGTTAAGCACAAACGGACTAGAAGTCGGGCAGGCGTCAAGTTTGACCTGCTAGCGTGTCAGGCAAATGGTCGCAAGGGACCTGTTAGAAAATGGAGGCGGATTGGTTGATGCCAAAGAAAAAAATTCGTGAAATAGCTGCCTCATACGGCTATCAGCGGCTTAGAAATTATCGGCAGTGGGATAGTGTGCACTTTTCGGCAGAGGTCAATGGCATTGTGATTTTGGTGAACATTGAGTCTGGCGAGCTGTACGAAAGAAATCCGTTTACTAAAAAGTTGATGAAGCAGAAGGTACGTTAGCTGGGGCTATCACGGAGGAAAAGAAAGAAGGAGATTTAATGACGGTAGAAGATTTATTACTAATTATCGGAGATGAACATCAGGTAAGAGTGAAAAATGAACAAGGAAAAAACGTCACTTATAGTGCTGGATGTTTACCAACAAATTACTTTAATAAAAGCATAGTAGAGGCTCACATTTTAGGTAATTCAGATTACTTGGAAATGTATGACGAAGACAGTCCAGAAAGATTAGGGGAAGAAATCATAATTGAACTAATTTTAAAATAATCAACTAACGGAGGACTTAGAGGAGGAATACTTAAATGAGTA
>NZ_JARPZC010000019.1:0-34727 GCF_031927985.1 Enterococcus dongliensis | reverse complement strand
GTTTTATTCGTTCAGTTTTCAAAGGTCTACATTGTTTGTTGTTTTGTTTCAGCAACTTTTATATCTTAACAGCTTACTGAGTGAATGTCAATAACTTTTTTGAAGTTATTTATATTTTAAAAATCAACGTTCGGCTTTTGCTGCATCAGCAACGTTTATTAATTTACCATTTAATTAACTAATGGTCAACTATTTTTTTCGAAAAAAAAGAACTTATTTTTGTAAGCTCTTTCTTTATCGCTATTCAAATAATGGTACACCTTCGATTTCAATTGTCCCTAAAATTTTTCTTACACTATCAGGGCTTTCCCAAGCGAAACCTTCTGGTAATTCCGTAACTTCTTTGCTAGTCATCTCAAATACATACAAGGGTAAGTTAGCGCCATGTGATTGTGTATTCGTTAATTCGACTAAACGAATATTATTAACGTCAATATGTAGTGTAGTTTTCAAAAAGTTTAAAAAACTAGCTAAAACAGTGTTTTCAGCTTTGGTATCAGTGTGGGCAAATTCTTTATCTCTTCCTACTTCATGAACTAAAAAACGTTTTGATCCATCTTCTAAATGCAACATGATTGTTCCAGATACTTGTTTCGTCACAATTTTCACCTCTGCAAAAGCTAATCTAAATCGCCTTTATTGTATCATGCTTTCAGAAAAAAAGATATTATTTACATAAAATAGTATTTAATTTTCAGCTCGCTCTTTCAGCAAAAAATCGATGGCTTCATCAGTCCAATGAGGCATATTTTTCTCGAGTGAGCGAAAGCCAATATTTTTGTTACGATTTGTGAAGTAGCGTTTTCGATGGTATGGCATCTCCGCAGGATGTTCCACTAACGTTCGCAATGATAGACTGATTTTTTTAGTATACTCATCGATATCAATGAGTTGCACTTTTACTACTTGTCCAACTTCTAAAAAGCTGTGGATGTTTTTAGTATAGCCTGATTGTATTTCCGATATATGAACCAATCCTTGTGTTTGATCATCTAATGAAATGAACGCTCCATAAGGTTGGATACCCGTTACACGGCCTTCTATAATCTCTCCAATTTTATATCTCATTCGTTTCCCTCTTTTCGCATGTTTCATTATACTGTATTTATCACCAAAATTGAAGTTAGCTAAATAGGAGGAAAGAATCATGACAAATTTTGATCAGCCAATTGAACGAATTGGTTCCAACAGTGTGAAATGGGATACTATCCTTACCATGTACAATGAAGATGATCTTTTGCCACTATGGATCGCTGATATGGATTTCCGTGCACCCACTGATGTCTTAAGCGCATATCAAGCATTATTGACTCATGGAGTATTAGGTTATACAGATATTCCGCAAGATCTTTATACTGCGATCATCCGTTGGGAACGCGAACGGCATCACCTAGATTTAGAAAAAAAAGAAATTTTATTTTTTTCAGGTGTTTTAGCTGGAATAACTACAGCAATCCAAGCATTCACGAAACCAGAAGAGGCTATTTTAATTCATGATCCGGTCTATCCTCCTTTTGCAACAATCATTACTAATAACAAACGAAAATTAGTTCGTAGTCAATTGAATGAAAAAGATGGACGATTCGTGATGGACCTTGCTGATATCGAAGAAAAGTTCAAACGATATCAGATTAAAGTTATGATTTTGTGTAATCCCCATAATCCAGGCGGACGAGTTTGGACAAAAGATGAATTACAACGTCTAGGAGAACTTTGTAAAAAATACGCAGTTCTTGTTTTAAGTGACGAGATTCATCAGGATTTGATTTTCCCACCGCATGAAATGACTTCTTTCTTTTGTGCTGGGACAGATTTTAGTGATTTTAGTCTACAATTTACTTCCATTACTAAAACATTCAATCTTGCCGGAATCAAAAATTCTTATGCCTTAATTAAAAATGATACATTACGCAAGCAATTACTCGCAAAACAAGAAGAAAACTTCCAACAAGAGATCAATACTTTTGGCTTGATTGGAATGGCCGCAGCTTATAAAACAGGTGATACATGGTTAGCAGAGTTATTACCTTATCTGCAAGCAAACATCACATACACAGTAAAGTTTTTCCACGAACATTTGCCAAAAGTAAAAATCATGCAGCCAGAAGGGACTTACTTGATGTGGTTGGATTTTTCAGCATATGGTTTATCTGATGAAGAATTGGAACAACGCTTAATCCATAAAGGAAAAGTCGTTTTAAACCCTGGAGTTAGTTATGGACCCAGCGGCAAGCAGCATATGCGTTTGAACATCGCCTGTCCACAAGCAATCCTTGCAGAAGATTTGCAACGAATCGTAACAGGCTTGAGTGAATAAAAAAAATACGGCTCAGTGGCCGTATTTTTTTATTCACCGATTTCGATAGATTCGATGACGATATCATGGACAGGTTTGTCTTGCGCGCCACGTTTAGCTGCAGCGATATTGTCAACAACATCCATTCCTTCAGTCACATGTCCAAAAACAGTATGACGAAAATCTAACCAAGGAGTCCCACCTTGTTTGTACGTTTCAATGATTTCACCAGGAAAACCGGCTTCTTCTAATTGCGCCATCATATTGGCAGGAACATCTTGTTTGTTGACGATAAAGAACTGACTGCCATTTGTATTTGGACCAGCGTTAGCCATAGATAATGCGCCGCGCAAGTTGAATAAATTTTGTGAGAATTCATCCTCAAATTTTTCACCGTAGATGCTCTCTCCACCCATACCAGTACCGGTCGGGTCGCCTCCTTGAATCATAAAATCAGGAATGACACGGTGGAAAATGACGCCATCATAGTAGCCTGTCTTCGCTAATTCTACGAAGTTTTTTACAGTTTTTGGCGCTTCTTCAGGGAATAGTTGAACTTTAATATCCCCCATATTCGTTTTGATTGTTGCTTTTGGGCCTTTTTCTTCGGCTAAGTTTAATTGTGGAAATTGAGTCACTTCAAAATCCTCCTTTATTTTTTTGCTGTGTCCATCATAACAAACTTTTCTAGTTTTGCCACCTCTACAAACTAAGCAGTTTTTTCTCATCCATTTATTTGTTACAATCGATGAGAAGAAAGGGTGTTGATATGGAAATTTTTGATCTAACTATCGTAGGCGCAGGACCTGTTGGAATGTTCGCGGCTTTTTATGCGGGAATCCGTCAAGCTAAAACAAAGTTGATCGATAGTTTGCCACAATTAGGCGGACAATTAACGACGCTTTATCCTGAAAAAAATATTTATGATATTCCTGGATTCCCCATTATAAAGGCGGCGGATCTGGTAAACAACTTAGAAAAACAATTACGGACATTTTCCCACACTTATTGCTTAGATGAAGAGGTTCTAGAACTAAAACAACATGATGAGTACCTTGAATTGATCACTAACAAAGAAAGTCATTACGCAAAAGCTGTGGTCCTAGCTATCGGGAACGGCTCGTTTCAACCAAGACGTTTGTTAATCGATGGTGCTGATACTTTTGAAAATCACGGAATCGATTATTATATCACCGACTTGATGAAGTATGCTGGAAAAAAGGTTGCGATTGCAGGTGGCGGCGACTCGGCGATCGACTGGGCACTGATGTTAGAACCCATTGCTGCAGAGGTCTCGATCATTCATCGTCGCGATAATTTCAGAGGTCATGAACACAGTGTCCAAAAACTAAAAGAGTCTTCTGTTAATATTTACACACCATACCTATTACACGAACTTAGCGGAAAAGAACTGTTAGAAGGTGTGACTTTACAAAAAGTGAAAAGTGATGAGACAATTGCAGTGAACATTGATTACTTGATTGTTAATTACGGATTTTCTTCGTCTTTGGATCATTTAAAATCTTGGGGGCTGGAAAGTACCCGTCAAGCAATCCTTGTTGAATCAGACATGCGGACATCCATTCCAGGAGTCTATGCTTGCGGAGATATCACGACCTATGATGGCAAAGTAAAACTGATTGCTACCGGTATGGGAGAAGCACCGACTGCTGTCAATAACGCGCTGCATTACATCAATCCAAAAAATCGAACACAACCTGGTCACAGCACTAGCCTATTTCCGCAAAACTAATGCTTAACGGAGGGAAGATATGGTATTTGAAACAACTGCTCTTGAACAGAAAGCTCGTGAACTTTTAGAAGAACGCGGAGTCACTATTAGAGACATCGCAGAACTGGTCTTCTTTTTACAAAAAGATTATATCGATACCTTAGATATTGAATTATGTATCCATAGTGTAAATCGTGTATTGACTAAACGAGAAGTCCATAACGCTATCATCACCGGTATCCAACTGGATCTGCTTGCTGAACAAAAAAGGCTAGATTACCCGCTGCAAAATATTTTAGAAGAAGATGAGGGGCTTTACGGCATTGATGAGATTATGGCCCTTTCAATCGTCAATGTCTATGGCTCAATCGGTTTTACTAATTACGGCTACATCGATAAAGTCAAACCAGGGATTTTGAAAAAACTCAATGAACATGATGGAATCCACGTCCACACCTTTTTGGATGATCTTGTGGGGGCAATCGCTGCAGCTGCGGCTAGCCGCCTGGCTCATGAACATCCACGAAAACTAGATTCTATCGTCAAGTAACTATTTGTTCTATCAATAAAAGGGCATTAAAAAAAGAGCTTACCGCTCTTTTTTTAATGCCCTTTTGCCAAAATAAATCGGCAGAAAGTAAAAAATTTCCACTAATACAAAAAATAAAATGAAACAATGGAAGAAAAAGGTCTCTGGTAAAACGGTAATAATCGGATCTGTCACCGGATTAAAAATCCATGCATCATTGTTGAAAAGTACTCCGTGGAACAAAACAAAGAACTGGTCAAAATTCACTGCCATCAAAAAAGCGACCACGACAGGGACTGCGACGGCTATTTGAAATGGTTGGACCAGTGTCCATAACCGTTTTTGTCTAATCAAATGCCGCAGATAAAAAATACTCGGCAAAATAGTTACCGCTAATAATCCGTAATTCAGCAAAAACAAACGTTTTACTTCATAAAAATGTTGCGCTCCACTAGTTGAAACGGGAAAATCACTCATATGAAGTTTTTCTACCCAAGGCAGATTCAGATAGCTCATCAATTGATCGAAATTATCCAGCAACTCTTTTTTAGACAGGAATGTCTCATCCAATAAACGTAAGCGTTCAACATCAAATTGATAGAGCCAACGAGCGTTGATCGTCAATGTGATCGCAAGTGTCAATAAAGTCAGCAACAAACAGATCAAGCCTAGACGTTCCAACCAGCTACGCTTCATCGAACGTCCATTCATCCAACGAATCAACAAGATGTGTTGGCGGTACTGGTAAAGTCGGTACCTCTTCTTTTTGGGTATAGCCTGATAAAACCAATAAGGAATCAATCTCATTGTTGATGCCTGCTAAAATGTCAGTCGTATAGTTGTCGCCCACCATCAAGACATCCGATTTCTCCATCCCTAAAACTTTCACCGCTTTATCCATGATGATTGCTTCAGGTTTTCCAATATAAATCGCTGTCTGTTGAGTAGATGCTTCAATTAGCGCAATCACTGAGCCTGCACCAGGCAATAACCCCCGCTCGGTCGGAATATTTTTATCTGAATTGGTCCCGATGAAAGTCGCACCTTTTTGAATCGCTAATGTTGCTGTCACAAATTTTTCATACGTCACATTGGTATCCAAGCCAATGACTACATAATCAGGATTTTTTTCTTCCCAAACATAACCCGCCGCTAAAATCGGATCAATCAATCCAGGTTCACCGATAACAAAAACTTTTTTGCCTTTGTCAGCATCATTCATATAATCGATTGTTGCTAGTGTGGCGGTGTAAATCGTTTCAGGACTTACGTGGATCGAAAATTCATTTGCTAATCGGTCAGCGACTGTTCCTGGTGTTTTAGTTGTGTTGTTGGTCAAAAATAAAAATGGAATCTGACGCGCTTGCAGTTGTTCAACAAAACGGCGACCAGCTGGAATCGGCTCGCTGCCACGGTAAATCGTTCCATCTAAATCAATCAAATATCCTTTGTACATCTTCTTACTCTTCTCTTTGACGAATCACAAAGCGTTCGTCCTTTTCTTTTGTTTTTGTTGGTGTCTCTTTTTTAGGTTGGCGGTTTTTGATTATTGGTTTTTTCTTCGGTTTATCCGTCACTGGGACCTTTTTTTCTTCTACGAAAGCTTGTGGCTTATCTTTACGTTTCCGCTTGCGTTTTTTACGTGTCTGTTGACGTTTGCCCCCAGTTCGTTCCAATACAAAATATGCACAACCAAAATTACAGTACTCATATAAATAATCTTCTAATGTGTCGATCCGCTGTTCTGGTAAGCTCTTCCGGTCATCTTCTCGGAAAAAACCTTTCAGGCGCAACTGATCATATCCCCAATCTCCGACGATGTAATCGTAACGTGTCAAGACCTCACTAAAGCGTTCACCTAAACGTTCGGCATCAAAGCCCTCACGATAATTTTTAACTAAGCGATATTGGCGTTCACCAATTAAAAGATTGCTGTCATCTACAAAGACGACAGTTTCACCTTTTTTCTTTTCTTCAGCGGGGGTCTCAACGATTTCGTCTAAGACTTCAGTCAATTCTTCAGTGACTGTTTTTTCAGGATTGTTTTGTTTTACTGGTTTGTCTTGTTTTTCTTTTGCCATCGTTTCACCACCTGATTGCTATTATACCTTGTTTTTATTTGATTGGGTAGTTAGTGTGGAGATAGTCCCCCAAAACACTGCGGATAAAATCTGGGAATAGAAATTCGTAGCGACTAGCGATTTCAATCGTTGGAAAAAACGGCACAAACATAAAATGATCGATTGTTGCAATCGTATAGTCCAACTCAGGATCGACTAACTCACCTAACCAACGTACCTGATGATTCACGTGATCGTACGCAATCCCATCATAAACAAGATGACCAAAAACCTTTCCGCGAAATCCCATTCCCATTACGGGGAAATTGATCAAAAAGTGGCGGTTTTTTTCCATTTCTAAAATCAATCGGATCAAATTGTTCCCGTCTAAGGTTACTTTGATTAGATGCATCGGATGCGGCAAAGCGGTATGGAGTTGGTCTTGGTCAACGAGTCCTGCTGGAATGTCTTTTAAAAATAAGCCAGAGTTTAAGATTGCTGCTTCAGTTTTTGCCGCTTCTTTTACCGCTGCCAATGCATAGTTGATCATGGTATGCTCCTCTTGGAGATCGATACGCAATGCAAAAGGTAGATCAGCCACTTTTTTTGCGGCTAACAACTGATGGCCTTCTTGCAAATAACCATCGATCTCTTCTTGATCTTCTGGTAAAGCCAACATTTTTTCAGTAGGAAATGTTCGAGCAGATGTTTTTTGAATGCGATGTTCAGCATCAACGGTCACGTGGACTTCTCCTACATAGTAGCCATACTTTCCTGCTGCTGCTAATTGAACATTTCCGATTTTTTCTCCTGTTTCAAATAAATGATGGGTATGCGATCCTAAGATGACATCAATTTCGGGTAATTCGCGAGCGATTTTACGGTCCACGCTGATTCCAAGGTGGCTCATTAAAACTAAGACATCTACTTTTGGTCGAATATCTGCCACCAATTCTGGCAAGATATCCATCACTTGACGAATATCCCATCCATTGGGCTCATAGGTTAACGAAAATGGCGCAGTAAAAGCCAATAACCCGACTTTTGTCCCTTGTTCTGTCGTGAGGATTTTAGCCTGCTTGACCCACTCAGGTGGTTGCAACGTCTGCTTGTCAAAAAGATTGTCCAAAAGAATATCAAAATTTGCCCCATCATATAAATGATTTAATTCCGCTTTAGAATTTCCGACACCTTCGTTATTACCAATCGTTGCCGCATCATAATGGATCTGATTCATCAATCGAACATTGGCTTGTCCATTAGTTGCTTCAGTCAGCGGATGCCAGCGATCCACAAAATCCCCTAGATCGACTGTGATAATCTTTTTAGCTGGCGTTTCTTCTTGTTTACGATTTAATAGAAAACGACGGATCTTCGGCCAATTTTCTAAATGGGAATGAAGATCGTTGGTGTGCAAAAGAATAATTTTTTCCATTATTCTACCTCTTTTCAACTCTTCTTGTTCCACCTATAGTAACATATAGCTGAAAAAGGCTGAACGAAGTCGTTTATAAAAAAAGTAGGTGGACACATGAAATTTGAATCTATTCTCGGCACCATTTGGCTAGATGCTACCCCCCATGCTCTAAGTCAGATATCTTATACACCCATTGTTGAAACGCCCTTAGCCAATCAAGAAATTTTAGCCCTGGCCCAAACCCAACTGCTAGAATTTCTTGCCGGCAAACGAAAAACATTTGACGTTCCTTATATTTTTGAAAAAGGGACAGACTTCCAAAAAGAAGTTTGGCATGCTTTGACAGAGATTAACTTTGGGCAAACTTGCAGTTATCAAACAATTGCTGAAAAAATTCAGCGTCCTAAGGCAGTTCGTGCCATCGGTCAAGCCAATCGCAACAATCCATTACCGATTATCGTGCCTTGCCATCGAGTAATCGGTAAAAACGGCAAACTAGTGGGGTATTCAGGCTCAAGTGAAGCTGGCCTAAAAATAAAAGCTCAGTTACTTACACTTGAAAATCCCCTATTACAAACGAGCGCTCTTTTTTGATACTACTGTCTTGATAGTCATTTATTAAAAAACGATCCAAACTATTTCTGTATACTGCTACTTTAGCGCAGATCTGCGCCAAGTCAGTAATATTACAGTTGATAGTTCGGATCGTTTTGTATTTCCTCATCATTTTTGTCTCAAAAAATAAAACAGCCAACAAACCACCATAAATTCATCATTAATTTCCTCTGGATAGCTGTTTTTTACAAAAAAAAGCAGACTCGAAAGTCTGCTGTAACGTCATTTATAAGACACATGCCGGATCCTACTTAGTTGGATTACTGCTAAACAAATGTTGCTAATTGTTGTCATATCAATGTTTTTCCGACCTTTCCGCAACGCTTTATTACTGATTATTTGACAACATTGGCAAACATTTGCCCCTTTTTTGCCCCTTATTCGTACCTTCTCTTCTTGAGGAGGTATTTTTTTATTTGACAATATGCAAAATACTTTGTAGTTTTCTATTGACTTTATACAAAATACTTTGTATAATAGGTTTATAGATAAGAGATAAGCAAAAGGAGGAAACAACAATGTTTAACAAATCTGAAATTATGACTCAAGCGTGGATCTGGTTTAATAATGATGAAGTTGATGTTTGCGACATTAACTGGACATCTTATGGTGATACTGAAAAAACATTTGGCGTTTGCTTGAAAGCCGCTTGGGCAAAAGCTAAAGAAGATATTGAAGAAAGAAAAGTTTATACTAAATCAATCGCAAGTTCTGAAGAATTGAAAGCGTGGAATTGGGCTGAAAAGAAATTGAATTTTGTATCTGGGTTAGCTGACGAAAGCAAATATCAACAAATGATGAACATTGATAAAGAAACTTTTGGAATGTCAGTTTGGCAAAAAGCAATCAAAGCTGCTGGTATGTTTAAACGTACTGCTGCATAAAATAGGAGGAAAATAAAATGACAGAAACTTACACTGAAATCATCACGAAACTATTAAAAGGAAAGCTAACAAGTTATAAAATCGCTAAAGATACCGGTTTGACACCGCAATACATCGATAATTATCGAACCGGAAAAAGCAAGATTGAGAACATGGCTTTGGGAAAAGCTGAATTGCTAGTAGACTATGCTAAAAAAGTTGATGTTATCAGCGTTGGTAAACAGCAGTGGATAAACATTGTTGGACGCGCTTCTACTACACCAGAAGAAGCGAAAAAACTTCTCGGTCGTTATGTTTACGACTGGAAAAGCAAAGAATCAGCGTTAGCTGCATTTAAACATGCGGTTTTGAAGAACGATCAGTTGAGCCGACAAGCTAGAAATGAGCCAGTTAAATTGGGCGAAAATCCCGATGAAGTAATTGCCTGGTTGGAAGAAATCACTGTGGACGATCTTGCGGATCGTTAGGAGGAAATTATGAAAACAGAAGTTGCTGGGGTTAATTCTTACGAACAAAACGGTGTGACAAAATATCGCGTTGAATTGCATGTAAATGATCACCACTATCAAAAACGAGGGTTTATTTCGTTTGATGAAGCAGTGGCATATAGAAAATCATTAGAGGAAAAGTATCTTCCTGAAAAAGAAATTATAGTTGAATCAGATGATGTTGTTAAAACATACTTAAAAACACAATCTATTCGAAAAACGAGCTTGCAACATAATATGTCACGAGTGAAAGTTCGAAAGATTTTAATTAATGAAGGGGTCTATTCAACTGCTGAAAGTATACGAGTTAATAACCTGTTGAGTGAAGGCTTATCGCCATCAGAGGTTGCAAATAAAATGGCTATTTCGATTAGTTCCGTCAACAACCTTTCTATTTATAGAAAAGGTGAAGGGAAAAGAAAGAATCCATCTAAAGCCGCTGCCTATGTTCGTGATTTTCGGGAAAGAAATAAAAACAAAGCCCCCTACAATTAAGTAGAGGGCTGTTTGTTTATTCGTTTTTTGCAACGTTAGTTAATACTAATTTACCACTATAGACATCCGATTCATCGAATAATCTTAGGTAAAACTTTTTCAGACGCTCATTTAGCAATGCTTGCTCTTTCTTATCCATAGATGATTTTCTATTCCACTATTGAATTTCGAACTATCTTTTCAAATTCCTCTGGAAATATTTTGAGTAAAACTTTTTTTGTAGTTTCTATTTCAGAGTAATATACCCCATAGCCTTCATTCAATGAGAACAAAATAATTTTTTTCAACTCTCTTAACTCAGAATTATTGAGGAGTATCCTTTCATTAGTTTTATCCATGAAAACTACCTCCATTCGTGGTATAATATTATAAAGGCAATTCATGTAGAGCTTTCACTTTTGCAGGGTGGGCTCTTTTTTATTTTATCATAAATGCAAGCCCTCTACGATTGTAGAGGGTGTTTTAGTTTTAATACTTGAATCCCTTGATGTGGCTAGGATTTATCTTTAAATCTTTCGCTTTACCCATATCCTGAATTTGCTTCAATACAATTGGTGCATCGTGGTCATTGAATCCTTCCCCTTTAACGCGAACGTCATACGTACCATACGCATTCGCTTCAGCGTAGGTTTGTCCATCCAGCAAGATGTCTTTCAACATTTTCCGCATGTGGTCATCGAACCACTTCGCTTGTTTCTCGTTCAAATTTCGAACCTCAATACGGCTAGTGGGTTTGTCACCATCAACAATAGCTATATTTGATTGAATATAACCTTTTTGATAGCTTGACAGCTCTTGTTTCACTCGTGCTAAAGAAGCGTTTAACCGTTTGGTCGTTCCTGTTTTAATCATGCCAGTATAGACTTTATTCGGTTGCAATACAGCTTTCACTTGGTCTCTTAATAGCGTCCACGCATAATTAGTCTGAACACGTTGGACTATTTTAGTCGCTTGGTCTTTTGATACGTTGTCGATAGCAATGCCGTTTTTCTTGGCTTGCGGTGTGGGAGCTGGATTAGGTTTTGGAGTGTCGCTTCCTTGATTTTTCAACCGATAGGCATAAAAATAAGGACACCCAGCCATTACCCACCGCTGATCATGATTGGCAATAATAGTGGTCATCTTCCAGCCAGTGCATTCAATCCAGTTTTGATTATCTAGCGCCACGCCTGTATGGCCACCAGCGCCCGCAGATTGTCCCTTTTTACCCCAAATAATTACGTCCCCACGTTGCATTGGGAAATCTGAGTTTTCAGCAATTTTCTCATAACCTAGTTTCAAAAGGTAATCATGCAATGTTTCTGTGCTTGGGATATAACCATAGTTAAAGCCACCAGACTCACGTAGAATACGATACACTGAGCCTGAACAATCACAAGTGCCATCTGTGTAATAACGTGATCCATACATGCTGTAGCTGCAGTTGTTTACGAAACGCTGAACTACTGCTAAACCCGCTTCAATATTAATAGCCATTATTTGTCCTCCTTCTTTTCTTCGATTTCTTTTGGTTGCGGTTGTAATCCAACATTTTTGTCATCTGATTTCTCATATTTTTCTTGTGCTTTTTTCATGTCCATGCTATTTTTCCTCCTTATTATCAGAATCATAATTATTACTAACTACGTTCAAAAGTACCCCTGACAACGTAGCAAGCGCCGTAATTGTCCCCACAATCACTTTTGTATCAAAGCCATATAAACCGCCTAACGTCACGATGAATGCGGTAATGCCTGGCACTCCAATCGTCAAAAAACGCTTGATAAAGTCGTACTGTTTGTTGCTTAGTTTCATTGTTTTACCCCACTTTCTTTAAACAATGTTTTAATCTGTTCAGTGTGTTCAATTAATCGATCGTTGTGACGATCTAAACGTTCATCATGATTCTTCAGCTCATTGTGGATGGACATACGATCAGATTTACTCATCTCTAAATCACGATTGATTAAGTCTAAGCTGTGTGCCATTTTCGTTAGATTGTCCGATATTTTAGTGAAACTTGATAAAATCGGACGTATGACTAACAAAATCAAACCGGTAATTGTGGCAAACCACCCCGCCCATGTGGCGATTTCTCCAATATTTAACATTTGCACTCCCTCTTTACATCAAAATAAAAAGCCCCGTAATTAAACGAGGCTAAAAAAATAAACCTGTTAAGGTTTTCCAATAATTTGATCAGCTTCTTCATCAGTGATACAAAGTGGCACGAATTGTTTTACATCCTCTTCAGTGAAGCAACCCCAATCGTACATCATTTTTACATCGTCATAACTAAACATATTATTTTCCTCCTTCTGCGTTTTCAGTAGTTAATTGAGCTTTGATTTCAGCAATGTCTTTGCTGTTTTGGACTGACGCTAGCATAGTCTTAGAATTGATTTGTGCTAAGTTATCAGCTTTTGTTTTTAATGCTGTGTTTTCTGCTGTTAAATTCAAATCATTCAACATTAGTTTCGCATTTAGTTGAGACATTTGCGTTTGTTTTTCTGTTAACGCTACGTTGTCTGCTTTGACTGTTGTGTAGAAGTTTTCTAGTAACGCTAGTTTTTCAGTGTTAGCCATAAATTCAACTGGCTTCCACACGTTTGATTTGACATCGAAGAACTGCAGCATTAGATCTCGATTGGGATCTGGAGCAATTTCCGTGTATGGAAATTTGGTTTCAAAGTCCTCGGTTACTTCTGTTTTTTTGCACCCGAACGGATACAAAATTTCGTAAATTGTTTTCATTTATCTTCCTCCACTTTTAATTTTTTAAATACGCAATAATGCGTTTGATTCTGTAGATTCTGTTCGGTGCTACACTGTTTTCGTTTGCACCAGAAATTGTAACGTTGCCTGATTCATTCGCAAAATTCACAAATTTATAATTGTCAGTAGTCATTTGAATTCTATAACTATTCCCAACTACCAAATCGTCTGGCGAAAGCACTGTTTGACTCCAGCTGTAATTTAATAAAGTTCCCGCTGTATCATCAACACGGGACCACAGAAGCACTATTTTGTCGATTTTCCCTGAAGCTCCAAGTGTAAATTTATCAGCAGCATTAAAGTATTCGCCAACACCATCTGCCTCATAAATAACTTTTCTAGTGATCGTCGATAACGATACGTCATTTATCATCAGACCATCTTTAAAATTTTTGATGCCGCCGATTGTCTCGTTTCCAGCAATGGATACGAATTTTCCTTGAACCCATTTTGCGATTGCTTTAAATACTAAAGCAGGTGTCATAAACTTATTAGTGGCCGTCCCCGCCTCAGCTTCAGCCTGCGTAGCAGTCGAATAGTTATCAACGTTTCCTAGTCCAATTTGCGTTTTCGTGACTTTATGTGGATTACTGATATTTTCAGTATGGGAATCAAGAGTTGCTTTTTTAGCAATCGTGTTATCCTCAGCTTGCCATGAATAGTCCGCTGGATTATCGCTATCAACGATTGAGATACCTTTGTAGGTTGGATAAGCATTGATTGGGTCTTCTGATGGTGACGGTGTGTAGATTGTGTTACCGCCATATTCTTCAAACTTGATATTGTAAAATTTGCCTTTTTCCAGTCTATTTAAAGTTCCATCAAAGTTCATTGAACGCATTGTATAGTAACTGATGCGATAGTTTGCGGCACTATCATAAAGTGCTAAAGGAGTGGTAAATGTGGCTTTGCGCTCGCGTTTAGTCCCAACAACCCATGTCTTAGCATCTTCCGAGTTGTTTACGTTGTCGCTTAAATTTACTGATGGGTAACCGCTCACCCCGCTGTATAGTAGAAATGCACCGTGCTGATCTTGATGAAAAGGAACAGTATTATCAGCTCTACTTAATAATTCAAACATATATTGAACGCTGTACTTTGTATTAGGTTTCAGGAATTGTTTTAAATTTTCATTGCTCACAAGCACAGAACCCCATCCGCCGTCTGATGTAAAAATCGTTTCTGATACAGCGTTTTTATCATCAACAAAACTCATTTTGAACAAGTTCTCCCGTGGATAAACCTTAGTAAACCTGTCCGTCCCGTCTGCTGACCATGACCACGCAGTTTTAAATCTTGCTCTAAGCTCAACACCAGCTAATTTTTCTTCGAGTGTTAAAATTCGAGCTTGCAGTTCATTAAGCAATCTTTCAGATTCTGTTTCAATTTCAGCAATGGTTTGATGATATTGATTCATAATCTGATTGAAACCTTGCCAGTAATAATCCTCTAATTCAGGCGTGTTCAAATCAATTGGGCTTCGCTTGATGTCAAAGGTAAAACGTCCAGCAGTGTCTAACGAGCGTGAATCAGGCAATTCAATATAAATTGAACCAGTGACACGCCCGACATAGCCTAAAATATTGTCTTCTAACACGATAGACACAATCCCGTTTACCGCATCTTCGATTACCGCATGATAAATATGACGACCGCCAACAAAATCTAAGCAAATTGGAACAATCGTTCCTTCGGGCAACGTTTGATTTACACCATCTTTTTTCAATTGAAAAATTAACTTTGCAGTCCCTTTGTCATGCGACCAGAAAACCACTCCAGTTGGAATAGGAGTGGTCGCTTTTGCCTGAATGACAATGATTTCTTCATTTGTTTTAAACATTAGGACAACACCGTCCCTTTAGAGATGATTAAGCCTTGACCACTAGTTTTTTGTTTAGTCATTGCTGTTAAAGCACTCGTACTACCATCGCGCACAGTGCCGCTGTTTGCTTCAAAACCAATGTTGTTTCCAGTACCAGTCACGTCTCCTGCCACACGTGTTTCTGACATTAGTCTTGATACGTTGATTTGATTTTGATTATCAAAATATGAATTATAAATATGACATTTTGATGTACCCCCAACATAACTCGCGACATGATTTGAAATAGCCTTTGTGTTTTCAACACATCTAACTTGATTTAGCGCTAGATAACCGCTTTGTTCACATGAAAAACTATATTTATACCCTTCAAAAACAGGTGCGTTTGCTTGGTCCACTGCTTGAATTCCAGCGATTTGAAAATACCCCGTGCAATTAAAGAAACCAATCGAACGAACTTTGACAGGCATATCATTTTTACTTTGGTCTAAAACGCCTAAACTTTGAATGGTTCGAATATCAATTCTTAAAGCACTGATAGATTTAAGAACTACATCTTCTAAATACACACCATCATCGATCCAGATAGTGATTTGAGAAGAAGAAATCAACGGCATTACATTTACTGCCATTTGAATTGTTTTGAACGGTTTTTCTTCTGTCCCGTCCCCATTTTTATCATCACCATCAACAGAAGAAACATATAAATCTAACGTTGCCCCATACGTTCCCATTAATTTTCCAATTGCTTGGTTTAACTGTTCAAACTGTAGTCTCTGATTTTCTTGAGTCATGTCTAATTGAGTCACGTCTTCATCGTGTTTATCCTCTGAAGCGAGCAATCTCGATTCTAAAGTATCGAATGTTTCTCCTCTATTGTTCACACGTGCATCCACTACTTCGTTTGGCGAATCACCACCACTATGCAAGACGAGGTTGTCGATTCGACTGTTCGTAGTATCTAGTTTTTGATCTTGATCATGAGCATTGCGATTTAGAATATCAACATTGTCGTTAAACGTTTTTTTCCACTCTGAAGAGATACGATTCTTAATAAGTTTGAGTAATTCCATCAAATCACTCCTTTCTTAGCGAGATTCGCTAGTATTGATGTCATAGTTTTTTTAGTGTTTGACAATGTGATTTCTGGTGGTTTGTTTGGTAACGCTGGATAAGTCTTTAATCCAACGACTTGAATATACGTCCTGATATTTAGCGGTTCATATATAAACGGCACGTAGTCACCTTTTTTCGGTGTGATACGCCATTTCAACGTTACTGAACCACTTATCGCTGGATAGTCTTGCAAGTCTTGTTTTAATCGTTCAGTCATGTTGCCAGCGACTGTATAACGCTCGTCTTCCACAGGATCTTGAATACGGATGCCCCATTTTTCTGATTCTGGGGAGGTGTAGGTGATTGGAGAAAAGTAATAACTTCCATCATCTTTTTTCTTACCAAATCCTTTAATTTGAGTTTTCAAAGAATAAGTATCGATATCGAATTTAACTGAATCAGTGTTGTATTTATATCGAATCTGTTCTTCAATTTTTCCGCCATACTCAGCACGTGGATAAAACGTTAATCGTTGATTATTTGGTATTACAACAGCATCATAATCGCTTAATATTTCTTCGATTAGTTTCAGATAATTCGCGTTGCCAAAATTCTCTTGTTCAACCGTTAAAAATTTCTTGTTCGGGTCTACAACTTCCCAAGTAAAACCACGAGCGCCAGCATTAAATATGTGTGTTAGTAACTGACTAATTGACCTTGTACCTGTTACTGTGTCGTACTGCCGACCATCTTGAATCGTGTAATAAATGTGAGTAGCAGTAACACTTTTACTAACAAATTGTCCTTCTGCAGACGTGGTCATTTGTTTGATAATGAATTCTTGACCGTTGAAAATTACCGAGCTTTCGTAATCAACTAAATCAAACGCTGTACTATTTAAATCTGTTTTAGTTACATTGAAACTGACTTCCCACGTTTCGTTTTCTTGCCAATTTTCAAAAAAAGAGTCCTTATCATATTCGACAAGGATCTCCCGTTTTGTTTTTTCATAATTTTGAATGATGATATCTATCATCGACTCACCTACTTATACAAATAACGGAAATCCCATGACGATTTCACGTTTGCCACATTTTGTATTTCTATCTCATTAATGCCTGGCGCTAAAGTGATTAATTCGAGATTTGTATCGATACCACAATTTACACCGTTCAACTTCGGATAAACACGGTCTAGCGTGATTGTTTGCCCAAGATTTGTAGAAAACGGTGGATAATAAATAAACCGCTCGCCAGTCGTTCGATTGAATATTGTCGCATTGCCTAACGACTCGCCTTGTAGAGTGATTTTTAATTCATGCTCGCGCGGATTAATAGCAAAGTCGCCAGCATTGAATACTTGAAAACGGTTGGCATCGAACTTATAAGAATAATCTTCAGCTTCTAGATTTTGTGAGAACTGCCATTCATCAGACAAGTTGAATTCAGACAGTGTGGTTGAGAGAGATTCGGAGCACCCTCTAAACACATTAAACGTTACTGAATAAGTAGCATATCTGATACCTAATTCTTCTAAGCTTATTGCACTTGGCCGTACTAAGTAACGTTTACCAGGCTCGCGATCAGTAATGATGTAATAACTATTATCGTCAGCAAGAAAAGCATATAGTTCTGTCTCTTTTAACTGATAATCGTACATAGTTTTGAACTCTAAATAAAGTTTGACTTCGATTTCAAAAGCTTTAAACGAACTATTAATTTCTCTTGAACCATTCGAACCAGAAAACTCCTGATATTCAACATTTAAAACTGGTGATTTCCTTTGAAAGTCAGTACACTCTACTCCTAAAATATCTTTTAAAGATAGGAGTTGACCATTTTTGAAGAAACGTAAATCAATAATATATCCGTCCAATTTATCTCCTCCTATCCCGCTGTGTAAAGCGCTTGATCAAATCGTTTTCCTAAATGATTATTTGTTGAGCCAGCAATCTCACCACTATCTAAAATGACGTTTGTATCTTTCGCTAATAACTTAGCAAGTAAATTGTTTTGTTGGATCATCAAAGCCACTAATGTTTCCATTGATGAACTTGAATTACTGTTAGCTGCAGAAGGTTTAGGCTGTACGCCTAATTTATCCATAGCAATCCCTAGTAATTGCATTGCACGAGATCTTTTAGCAGAATCCAAAGGTATGATTATCTCTGGCTTGTTTCCTTCTGCGATTTCCGCAATTTGATGTTGGTTTACAATTCCACCGTTTGCATACCAATGATTCCTCTTCCAAAAACTCAAAGCCCCGTTGGCTCCACCGTATCGTTCGTTTACGTAGTTTCTCATCCATTTTAACTGTGTAATCGGATTGGTACGCCAGTCAGAACCAGCAGAAGCGAGCTTGCTAGCTGGTAATGATTGGGGTAACCCGTATGCACCACTTGAAGGGTTAGTGGCGGAAGGATTCCAACTTGATTCATGGTTAACGATATAATTAATCGCTCCATATTCAGAAGGTTTAAACCCTGCCATTCGCATCCAATTTTCATGACCGCCTGAAGGTTTTGGATTTTTACCAGAAGAATTTGAACCACCTGAATAAATCTCCCCCGCACCTTTTGAACCAGAAATGTGCACGTGGTCAAAATGGTCGCCAGCTGGCCATGTTGCCCAACCGTCATGGACTCCCGTCCCTGAAAATCCTATGCGGTCACGAACACGTCCATTAGTAATAACATAGCCGACATCACGTGGAAATTTTTCAAACGCGTAGTTAGCCGCTTCAGTATATCTCGGACTACCTACGGGATAACCTGAAATATCAATAGCTTGATGTCTTCCATGATGGTAGATATCTCCAGGACGATAGCCCGAAGTCGGGTACAATCCAGGAAATTTAGCCATAACCTTTTTGGCTACATCCACTAAATACTGATAAACGCCATTCGCGTTCATTGCACCATCAAAACTACCTGAGCTCATCGAGTCAAACATCTCTTTAACTTTAGATGTCAAAGCATCTTTGGCTTTTTTCAATATTCCGCCACCGACATCTAAAGGCCATTTAGTCAGACCACCAAGCAAATTAGAACCTAAAAGCTTCGAAACTAATTTTCCGGGATCATCGATATAATCCATGACATCGCCAATAGCATTTTTAACTGAATCTAAAATGCCTGAACCAACATCCTTAACGTTAGACCACAAGTTCGAGAACATACCGCCAGTACCTTTTGCGTAGGCAAATGTTGATCGCTTCTTACCCATTAGCATTGCTGTATCGTGTGCAGGAATTACTTGCGTTCCTGGTTCGCCATACATAGTAATATTTTTACCTTGTGGAATGAACGCTTGACCGTTTGGTCTTACGACCATCTCAGCGCCAGCCCCATCGTTAACCGTCATCATTCCGCCTGGATGGCCATCAGTTCCTTGAGCATAGCCCGGATTCCAATGTTTAATTTTATCTCCACCAAGTTTTTCTAAAACCCAGCTCGCACCATCGATAATCAGATTTATTGGTTTTTTAACAGCGTTCATGGCAGATTTAAAAATTGATTCGAACGCATTTTTCACCGCTCCCGCTCCCGCTTTAATACCGTTTGCGATTTTGCCAGGCAATGCTTTCATCCAGTTAACTACTGTGGAAATCCCACTTGAAAACGTGTTTTTGATCGTATTCCATAAAGATTTAATCACGTTGATCAAGTTATTCTTTAAATTGCCGACACTAGATAGCAAATTAGAAGCCCAACTTCTGATTGCGTTCCAAGTGTTCGATATTCCACCTGAAAATAGTGATTTAATGCTATTCCAAAGAGCTTTAATTGCGTTAACGAATGATGTTCTTAATCCACCAACTCGACCTAATGTAGTTGAAATCCAATTGACAACTGCTGAACCTACTCCGTTAATTCCTTGCTGGAATAAATTTCTAGCACCATCCCATAGCCCTTTAACGGCTGTTTTAAAGCCTGTGGCAAGGCCTTTGACTCCTTGCAATAAACGTTTAAAGAACATGATTTGAATAAAATTCCAGACCGCTTGAATAGCTCCTGAGAAGAGTTGTTTAACACCTTCCCACATCTTAGAAAAATCGCCAGTAAAGATACCTGTGAAAATTTTGATTGCACCTTGAACTGCGTTTAATAGGCCTTTTACTAAACCGATGACATTATCAATAAAACTCATCATTAAAGTCATAACTATTTTGACAACTGGTTGAATGAAAACAAAAAAGTTTTTAATCGCTTGAATTATCTGCTTCCCATTTTGTTCCCAGAAAACGGACATTGATTTTCCAATATCACCTAATGCTGACCCGATTTTACTGATGATCGGTAAAATATAAGGGCTTAGTGTATTAAACACGCCTTTAGCTATTTCAATAGCCACAGTAAACATGTTCTTGAAGTTATCCGTAAAACCTTTGATATATTGTTGTATACTTCCAATCACTCTTTGTACAGTAGTCACTGTTTCAGGCGATAAGCCAAGCTTATAAATCACTGATTCATCTTTATTTTTAAATGCAGAGAAGAGCGTGCTGATTACATCTTTAATTCTATTAATTGTTGAAATCGCCGTTTGTGCTTGTTCTGCTGGCAATATCTTTCGGATAAAATCTAATCCGCCAGTCTGTTTTTTTGTGTCATTACTAAACAAACCGAATAAACTTTTAAAGCCATCGTGAAGCGGCTTGATTGCATTTGCAGCGCCTTTGATAGCTGGACCAATCTTCTTAGTTAAATTATCAACACCTTTAGTGATACCATCAATAAAACTGGTTATATTGCCTTTACCTAAAGCGCCGATAATCTCATTAATCATGTTAACAACGCCAGCTTGAAGATTGCCAACAGCACCTTCAATAGTTTTAGTAGAACCCGCTGCTTTTTTTGCAACATCAGTCATGCCAAGTTTCATAAAAGCTGTGTTTAATTCTTCAGCAGAGATTTCACCATCAGCCATCGCTTGACGAAAATCCCCTCCGGCATATGCACCCATTTCTTTTAGTGCTGCTTGAATCTTTCCGGAAGCTCCTGGTATCGCATCAGAAATCTGGTTAAAGTTTTCGGTCGTTAGCTTCCCGGTACCAATGGTTTGCGTCATCGCCGTTGCGACAGACTTAAACGTTTCGGCATTGCCACCAGACACCGCATTGACATTCCCAATCGCTTGAGTTAAACCGTTGAAATCCTCCACACCATTAGCCGCTAATTGTGCTGTGGTGTTCATCACATCGCCTAAGTCATAAACAGTCTGGTCGGCGTATTCTTTCATGACTTTCTGCGATTCTTTGATTTTTGAATTGTCAATGCCGGCAAATTGCATTGTTTGAGTAAACTTATCAAGTGAATCGGAAGCGGCAAAAGCTTCGTCCTTTAAATCCATCACACCATCGACCACTCGGCCAATTAGGTTTGATGCAACGCCAGCAGCTGCGCCGAAGGATAGCGAACTCTTTAAAGAACCAATTTTGTCCTTAAAGCCATCCATTTTTCGACTAGATCGTTCTGCATTATCTCCAAAATCATCGATTTCCCGACCAGCACTGTCAGCAGAATTTTTAAGCCCTTCAAGCTGTTTGTCAGAAAGCTTACTTTGACGTTCTAGCTTGTTTAATTCTTTTCGAGCATCTTCGGTTTCATCTGCTGAATCGCCGAACTCATCAGCCATTAATTTAACGACTTTACGTTGTTCGTCCATCGCACGTTCAGACAGCTCAGCTTGCTTTGTTAAACCCTTTTGTTTTGCTTCAAAGGCTCCAGCTTCATCGCCAGCAGATTTTAGCGCTTTGACTTCTGCGTTCATTTGACGCTCGTTGTCTTTGATTTCATCCGTTAAATCGTTGACGGCAGTTTGAGAATAAACAAGTTCCTTTTTCGTGTCATTTAACTGTTTGCCATAAGCGTTATATTTAGCGGTAGCGTTGTTGATTTGAGTATTGAGTTTTGCGACTTCTTTAGACTCTTCACCGTATTTTCCGACTGCCTCATCACGTCGTTTAGTTAGCTCTTTGACTTTAGCGTTCTGACCGTCCATTACTGTCGATAGGTCTTTAGTCTTTTGGCTCAACGCTTCATAAGACCGGCCTGCGGAATCGTAGGCTTTCAGATTCGCCTTCATATTCGACTCAGCTTGTTTGACCTTTGCATTGATCTCATCGAGCGTATTACCAAAACTGGTACCATCTAAAGAGATACCAAGCTTGATATTTCCAATAGGCTTTCCTTTTCCTGCCATGATTTACCCCCTTTCTTGAAGAGTTTTTAAATCTTCCGCAGAAAGAAATTGTTTAATGAAATCTGCACCATCCATGTAGTCATCACCTTTTTCTACTTCGCCAAAAAGGTGGAGCAGATAGTGATAATCTGAATCGTCTACGTCTTTCATCGTCCAACCAGCTTCGATTAAATCCTTATAAACTTGATCGATTGCCTTTCTCGCTTCGGTGAAACTTATTTCTTTTTCTTTGCCGGTTGCTTTTTTTCATCACTACCTAAATCGTTCATTTGCTCGAAAACATTTTGAAGAACAGGCACTAACTCGTTTCCACTCAATCCATCTAAGATAGAGTCAAAAGTAACTGCTGGATCTTGAAAAATATCTGCTACAATTGCGATCATTGCATCGATAGCATCTAAGTCAGATAGTTCTTCTTTTTCAGCTTTTTCATAAAACTTGATACATTCACGCATAGCGCGTGCTGAAACATCTTGCTGTTTGAATGTTTTTTTCTTACCATCAATTTTTAGTTGTAATTCGATCATTAATAGTTCCTCCTAAAAAATAGAGGCTGGGATTTTTCCCAACCTCAAAATATTGTTTTATTCTCCGCTTGCGGGTGGTGTAGCGACGTTGTTTACTAAGTCTTTGAATTTAGCCAGAGTCATCGTTTCTGATTCAACGGCAGTCATAAATACATACCCACGGGAATCAGAAATGAAATCTCCTTCGATAGAGTCGGTTTGCAACTCCACTCCTTTGTCTTCGGCGGTCTTCATGTCAATATCAGGGTGACTAAACTTGCCTTTTGTCATCCCCATGAAAAGGCGCTTACCTTCTTTATTGGATGTAATCATTACCAATGAAACATAAGGCGCTTCGGTTTCAGCACCGATAACATTCACGCCATCCACAGTTTCAGCTCCGATAACTTCTTGGTAAATTCCATTGTCCATCAAATCAGCTACGTCTAAAGTGACTTTCGGCGCTGACACACCTTTACTTGCAATAAAAAAAGGCACGTTTGAAGCAAAAGTGGTATTAGATGTTGAGCCCAACCCTGTGATTTTTGCTTCAATCGCACCGCCTGCAGACTTATCTGCGACTAACTCTTTTAATGTGCCGGTTTCTCCCGGCTGAACGCCAAAAATGACGCTATCAAATCCTACTGTTGCCATATATTGATCTCTCCTCTTAGTTTAATGAAATATTTGCTACATATCGTTTGATGATTCGTTTTGCGCCTTCTAAATCTTCATCATCTGTTTGTTCTGTGTATGTGCATTCCCATCCCTCGGCTCTCATGACTTCATCAAGAGCAAAATAAAAGGCATCAACCTCTTTTAAAGTTGATACCCACACGTCGACTTGAACGTTCATTTGAATCGTATTCGGTTTGTTGCTCGCGTAATCATCATAGTTGCCATACAGCTCAACGATTCGCCCGACAGGCAGGCTAGGAACGGTTTGAGCCGACTCAGGCACGCTGTTAGTGTAGAAATCAATAGTTTTTGTTTTTTCAGCGCTATTCAAAATAGAATAGACTTGTGATACCGCCGTTTTCAAAGTCCTAACCTCCGTTTCAGCTCGTTTGTAATTATTTCTGTTACTTGATTTTCAATTTGTTTTTGTGTTTTTTGGACGATTCCTTGAGGTGGCTGATTAATTGTTCCAAACTCGATGAAATGCATCCGCCAAGCAATGTCATCATCGTACCCAACATCAATACTTCCATCTTTTACCGGCCCGATAACTACATGATCACTGGCGTGTTCAAGCATATAGTCACCACGCTTACCTTTTGACTTTTTTCCTTGCCAAACAGGCGTATTTTGCTCAAGTTTCGGTTTAGCGTAAGCAGCAGCCTTTCTTAAAGCAGGAGTTTCAACACGCTTAACCCCCGTTTTAAGCTGTTTCAAGGCTTTAAATACTTCTGATGAGTCTATTTCTATGCTCATTTTTGAACCTCTTTCGCAATGACAGTGGTGAAATCTTTAGCAAACTCACCTTTAGTAATCGTGATGATCTCAAAAGTTTTGCCTTTCCACTTCACTTTCATGTCGTTTTCGAGTTCTGCTTTTTGCTGATAACGGATAATGAACGTCAGCGTACCTTCTAAGACGGTTCCAATCGACGCTTTTACATCACTCAAACGTTGTGTTTGAACGCTCGCCCAACAAGAAAAAACAGTCTCAGGCGTGGTAACCAGCTGGCCGTCCTCGTCCTTGACTGTCGTATCCTTTATAAAGTCAATACGTTGACTTAGGTCACTCGTCTGTATTAACGCCATGATCTAGCCCCCTCAGCTGATGAATCAAAGCAGTGACTCCGAACGGAATCTCTGTGAATGCTTTTTCGCTTGTAGCAATCCGGTTCTCATACCAGTGAGACACCAGCAATGTTACTGCATAGTCGAACCGTTTATCATCTGTTTTTTCGACTTCGATTGATCCAAGAATAAATTTTTCAGCTGTGGACACTAACATTTTTAAAAGCTCGTCGTCCAGATCATGATCAATGCGAAGGTATGTTTTTAGTTCTGCCAGTTCCATTCAATCACCGCCTATTCAGCAGTGACGGCAACTTCACACACCGCGGTTTTTCCGTTTGCAGTCGTTGCAGTGATTGTTGCTGTTCCTGCTGCAACAGCAGTTACCTTACCTTGAATTGGTGTTACTGTTGCAACTGTCACATCACTAGAAGTGAATTGGACAGATTTATCTGTTGCATCATCCGGAGCTACAGTTGCTGATAATGTCTCTGTTGCTCCCACCGCTAGTGTAGCCGTAGTTTTATTTAACGTCACACTGGATGGGTCTATGCTTTTGGGCCTAACGTTACATAAAAACCGGCATCAGTATCAGCTACTTCCACATCAAAGCGAACAAATCCAGCTAGCAATTGACCATACACATCGTTATCAACCCAGCGAACCGAAGCTTGTTGACGATCAAAATATTTAGCAAATAGTGAAGGGTCACCGATAAACGCTACCTTATCTCCAACAGCAGTTCCAATAACATCGTCTGCTAGAACGACTACTTCACGACCTAATAATTTGTAACCAGACGCAACAGTCACATCTTGTTGTAATAAGTAACGCCCGTCATTATCTTTCATCTTGTCTAATTCGTTAAAGAAGCTTTGAGAAGCAACGTATTTAACGTTGTACGCAGGATCAATAGCCACATTCACGATATCTTTCAAATCATCGATTGAAGTCACTGTTTTGGCTGGTGCAGTTTGTAATTTAGCAGCAATAGCAGCATTTGAAGTGTTCAATGATTGACGTTGAATATGTTCAGAAACTAATCCAGCCAAATCAACATCGGAATCATCTAACGCTTCTTGTGATACTGGAATATATCCACGATACGTTTCGATTTCGTATTTTACTTTGGTAAATTCTGGATTTGCCAGAGCTGGATTTTTAGCTAATTCAGCTACAGCAATCATTTTGTTTTTATTTGCTTTCAAAATTGGATATGATCCAGTTCCAGTAGTTACTGGCACGCGTCCAACTTGTTGGCGTAAATCGACAACTGTTTCTGGTTGTTTTTCAGGTTTTGTAATTCGGTCAATTGGAATAACTGCTTCTGCATCAACAGTAGTTAAACCGTCACGCTGTTCTCCTTTAGTCCGAATAAACTGATTAATTGAACGTGTTTCGTTCGTTTTTTTATCATCTAAAATTACTTCCATAGATCGATTCTCCTCTTCTTTCTTTTTTTCGTCCTTTTTAGGCGGAATAGGTGGTACTTCCTTCTCTTTTTCGGGTTCTTTTTCCTGTTCGGGTTCAGTTGGTTCTTCTGTTTCAGGCTCTGTTTTAGGTTCATCAGAAGCGCCTAGGCCTTTTAATTCGTCTTCTAGCTCTGTCTTGAGCTGTGCTTGCGTTTCTTCTTGCTCTTTATTAGCCCGAATCTGAGCTAGCAGCCCTTTGGCTTTTTCCAAGTCGCCTGAATCAAGCGCTTTTTGCGCTTCTACTTTTAACTTTTCGTTATCCAAACTCTTTCCTCCTTTTGTTTTTGGGTATAAAAAAAGAACCTCTAGTAATTTAGAAGTTCTAGCTCTATCTGTAGTTTTCGTTTTTCTTGCTCATCGATAGCTCGTTTTAGTGAACGCTGTGCAAGTGCTGCATCCGTTCCGTTATAAGCTGGAATTGATACGATTGATATCTCAAAGAGTTCATCAATACTGTTTAAATTCCGAATGTACGTACCGTTTTCTTGAGTCCATGTTTGTGAATCATCTCTAACGACAAATCCAAACGAGCACTCATTGATATCTCCTCTGTTAATTGATTCATACAAATCGTTTGCATAAGAGGTATTCGGCAACTGACATCTAAAATGCAGTCCAACATCATCGACAGTTAGTTCTAATGTTTGCGAAGCTGTTCGCCCTAACACCATGCTAGAATCATGATCAATGAAACATCGAACATCAGATAGATCAGTGTTTGCTAGTGCTTCAGGAGAAATAATCTCTTTGAAGCCACCCAAATCTTTGCTTAATGAATTAAATTTAAGTGCGTAACCTTCAATCGTCCGGTTCTCCCCTGATTGAACTTCCGCTAGGCTCCGAATTTCCATTTCCATTATTTACACCTCCCCTCGCGGTTGTTTTGGTGTAGATAACGTTTCCTCCAGGGATATCAGCTAATCCGTAATATTTCCTGATTTCATTAACTAACAGATATCCGTCTCCACCATTGCCTCCGTCCATAGCTTTATTCATACGAGAAGCCATGTCTTGACCAGTTAGCGTTGAGAAATCCAACTCCACATTGATTCCTAGCTTAATGAACAGCTCATCTGCAATCATCCGAGAAAGCGCACGTAGCGTACTTGATACATACACATCGTTTGCAGCGTCGTCTTTGGTGTTCACTAGTTCCATACCAAAACGTGAAAGTGGAATGCCAAATGCTTTAGCAATCTGTTTCGTTGAGTAGACATTGTTTTGAATCATCTTCAAAATGTCTGTATTAATCTCAAACTGTTTGAATTCTTGTGTGTCATCCAAAACGATCACACTATTTGCATTTGAAGCACCGCTATTCACTTCTTCAAAATCCTGTTTAATCTGTTTCTTCGAAGAATTATTAAGCGTGCCTTTATTTAGTTTCAGCACACCGCCAGCTTGAATCCCTTTTTTGAAGAATGAACTCAACATTTTGTTGCCATTATCTAGCATTGAAAGCTCAGTTTTTAGAGCGTCTAATGGACTGATACCGGTTTTTCCGTTTACAGTCACATATTTAAAATGAAGCATTTCTGAACTATCGACCTTATAAGATGTTCCAGCCTTGTTTGTGTACTCATACCTCATCAAACCTGTCTCTAAATCCTCATAAACGACTACTTGAGACGGTTTAGCGAACTCAAGCCAGTCTTCGTGGATGATAGCAAAGGAGTTACCAGATAGTAGCATTTGAGCTATAGTCGCAAACATGAACGAATACGGAGTCATCGATGAGTTAGGTTTAGCATTTAATAAATCTAATTTTTGAGGATTCGTATTCTTTTCGTCCACAAACTTGAACTTGCTTGCTGCAATATCACCAGATAAGATTTTAATTGCGGTGAAAACATCGGATTGTTCTAACGCTGTTTCGCCATCAAAATTAATTGTCACAGAACCATCTGCATTCGTTATGAAATCCAGCATTGATTCAGAACGGCTCGACAGGCTACGCTTTTCTGATTTGAAGAATAATCCCATTTATTCACCTCCCTTCAACTACATTCCAGACTCTTTAACCAAAATAAAAACAGTCACCATCAAACAGATACCAACTACTAAAAAACCAACTATCAAATCAAACAAAAAAGCCGCGACTACGAATGAAGCTAGTCCCAGCACATAAAGTAAAATTGCTAATATTCGCAATAAGTTACCAACCAAATCCGTACTCTCCTTTTTCAATTAATTCGTTGATGTCTTCTTCATCAAAATCATGATACATAGCTTGAGTGTATGCATTGATTAACGCATCTAATGGATCAATCTTGTTTCGATTCATTGCTTTATCAATCATGATCGTATCGTTGTTTTCTTTCGTGATTGCATTCCTAATCGCCCGATTTAGTAGAGGGTTGTTGGAATGAACCGTCTTGCCCTGAATAATGTCAGTCCTCAATTGCTTCGTTGGTGCGTTCAAAGTAATCAATCCTTGGCGTGTTTCAATCATTTCTTTTTCATAGAATTTTGATAAGTCAGTAATAACATTGCCAGCGTTATACGGATCATAAAAGATGCCTTTTAGTTCAAAACTGTTACTTTCTATGAAATCAGTTATCCAATCAACTAAATCATGATAATCGATTAAGCCGTCAGCGTTACTACTGATTGTGCAATAGCCTGCTTGTTCATACTGACGATAAGGCGTTTTATCTTCTTTTTCCTTTGCATCAATGCCCCCTCGATTAGCAACGAAAGAATAACTATCAATATAGAATTTCTTTTCCTCGCGGATTGGAATGATCCACGATATTGAGGTTAAGTCGTTTACTCGTGATAAATCGACACCGACATAAATTTCTCGGCCTGTTAAGTCTGTTTTTTTGATGTAACCAGGTGCAACAGCCGCAAGCCACTCTTCTTCATTCATGTAGCTTTCTTGAGATGACTGTATCCATATATTAAAATGTTTAGTCAAAACGTTTGAAACGCTACCTTTAGCCTTACCTTCATTAAGAAGTCTAGTTTTTTCTTGAACTTGCATTTCATGTTGTTCGGCAATTTCCATCAAAGGACTTGATTTGATCCACGTTTCAGTATTAGCGACTTCTTTAGCGTTATCCTGTTCCCAACATAACGCTAAATATTCATCACCCACAACTTCGCCTTTTAATAATTTCGCAACATACTGATACTCGACTGAGTACATTGGATAGTTCAACTTACTTGAAGCGGTGGAGATAATAACAATAAGTGGTTCTTTCTGTTGACTCATTGATGTTTCAATAACGTCCATCATTTCTGCAGTCTTAGACAATGCGTATTCGTCAAATACAGACAGCATCGTATCAAGACCATCTAATGTATCAGCGTCAGATGATAATGGCTTCATTATCGAATCATCTGTGGTTTTTATTTCGTAGGTTAATGGCCGCACGAAATTCTTGATCGTTTTACTTTGGTTTCTTAACGCTCTCAACTGTGATTTCACCATATCAAAAACAATTTTTGCCTGTTGCCGCGTGTTTGCAGTCGTGTAGATTTGTCGAGCTTGTCTTGGATTGCGTTCATAGATCAAACAATACAACGCGATTCCAGATACAATTAAAGACTTACCCTGTTTACGCGCAAGCGATAGGTAAGCCTTTCTGAATCGTCTAGTATTATCTTTTTTTCTACGCCAGCCCCACAGCATGCCTAAAATGAACTTTTGAAACTTAGCTAGTTTATTCGGCTTGCCAGATTTCGGATCAGGCAGCATTGAAATGAACTTAACAATATTTTTCGCATATTTTGGATCATAATAAAATGGATAATCATCTTGCTTTGATTTCTCAATATCTGATTTATGACGATCAATAGCTTGCTGGATTTTCTCGCCAACTAAAATATCGCCTGCTTCCACTGCATCGATATATTTTTGAACGTGATCAATCATCGTTATCAGCTTCGTTCATCATTTCAGCAAAAGGATCGTTAGGTTCTTTCTCAATTTCTTGTGGATTAACGATCTTCAACCGAGAGTTGATTGTCAAGCCCAAATCGTTCGTAGCCGTTTTAAGCTCTTTGGAGAATGAATTGACAGTATCGATCAAAGGATTCTTGCGACCGTCAATTAAAAAACCTTGCTCGTTCAATTCTTTACTAGCTTTGTCGTATAAATAGGCATAATTGCAGTATCGAACCATCGTTTGCTGATCTAATTCGGATACAGGAAGTTCTTGGATGTAATTTGAGATTCTATCCCACTCTTTTTGAGCTTCTTCTAGCAAACCGATCGGGTAAATTGAAAAGTCCAATCTTGGATAGTTATAGAGTTTTTCTTCTTCTGCTTTCTTGATCGCTATTTCTTCTTTTGTGTAATTCTTTTTGCTTGCATCGAGTAATTTTTTAGGTCTTCCTCGTCCCATGTCATCATGCCTCCTTTGCCCATGAGGCTCTATTTTTATTTTGTTCTGAGATTGTCGAATATCTCAAGTTCGATAATCTATTGTTATGCCTGTTTCGGTCTTTGTGATCGACAGTGACATTTCCGCTAGGCTTTTGAAGAAAAGCGTCAGCAACCAATACATGAACCCTTTTGCCAGTTCGTTGCCCGTTTTTGTAGAGATCGACATATAAATAACCGTTGTCTTTCTCATAGGGTTTCACTTGCTTGGTTCCGCTAGTTGATTCAGCTGACACTCGACCATTAGAAGACACCTTATAATTTGGATAACCGTGGATTTTCTTCCATTGTTCGGCCACATCATCACCTCTTTCAGTCTTTACAAAGTTTTTATAGGGAAATCTATTCACACAAGAGAGGGCTTCGATTCGTCACCTCTCGATCACATAGGGGGGTATTAAATTTATTGCAATGATATTTTCGATAGATTATACGTAAATATCTATATGCGCTTAAAACGCATTTTAGACGCCTTTAAATCGATTCTGTTTTGTGTGTTTTATTGTGGCAAGTCTGACATATGCTTTCTAAGGAGGCATAATCTAATCTCTTGCTCCAATCGTTTTTTATCTCTGTCTTGTGGTGAACGATAGTAGCAGCAGTTACTTTGTTATTACGTAGACATTCTTCACACAATGGTTGTTCAGCAAGCTTTCTAAGCCTTAACTTTTTCCACTGGCTAGAGGCATAGAAGCGAGCATACTTTACGTTGTCTTTGTTGTATCTCACTTCTCTGTTGTATGTCTTATCTGCATTGCCTTTATGTTTAGCGCAATATCTATTCGGCAACTCTACATACTCTCGACAGATTGAGACAACACATTTTGTTTTAGGCATCTCACCTCAACCACCTCTTCATGTTCTCTTGAATATGTTCGTCTTTATATGAACCAATACCAATGAACACTAACTTGCATACATCTATTTCCCACACAGTTGCTTCATCGGTCAGTTCAACAATCGTATATCGTTTGGCAATCTGCACTGACATTGATCGTCGTGGATACTTGCCGCTTAATGAAATGTACCAGTAGTGTCTCAATTGGATCAGCCCTTTCTTCGATGTATCTTTCTTTCGTATCGCCTAATGACTTCATTGTTTTCTTTACGTTTATATGTATTGCTTTTAATTGGTGTTCGAATAGTAAAATATGGAACAGTATTAGATCCAGCGTATATGTTAGTCACCTCATACCTTTGTTCTAAATATTGTGGACGATACATTCGAATCACTCCTTGTGCAAAATAAAAAGACCACTCAATGAGTGATCTAATAAAAATCGGACCAACGCCACTAAAGCTCGCTAGTCCTACAAACAATGATTTGTTTTTTCCTATTGACGTGACCGGAATCGAACCGGCGACCTCTTGGCTATTCACCAAACGCTCTAGCCGCTGAGCTACACGCCACGACTTATAAAGAATACAATTAGGATGGTACGGATTATCAGTCCGATCATATTACGCCCGACTTAACTAGTATGCGGAATCAACCTAACGTTTCTAATGCGTTAAGTCACTGGAGTGGCACTGCCCCACTCACATAACTAACTCGTCGTTAGCAACAGCCACTCTACCCGCTCGGATAGCCTTACCACGTCTTCTACTTCCGCCACAGTGACATAAAGGCGGCACGTGAACTTTAAAGAAAACGAAGTCTTTCAACTCCATTCTTATTTATTTTGTGCCGCCAGTGAGCTTCTAACTGCACCTAAAAGCTCGTTATATACATTGTGCAGATGTTACCTTCTCTGTTTCCGCAGAGTGGCAGTGTAGTCAAAAGCGAATAACTTATCAAGCAAGACGTTGTAAATTTAAAATTCAGAAAGGAGAAACTTTCATGTCAGCAAAAGGTTGAATCGTCCGCTTGATAAATTATCTACTATACCAGTTTAAGTCGTTAGCAAGCGGAATAATACCGCTTTTTTTCTCATTCTGAAACAATTCCTTGCTCGATTGCCAGTGTTTCAAGAATCTTATATCGCTTGCGATACACACTGCCAGTCGAACAATGAATATGGCTGCTTATCTCAGCCCAACCTAAATAGTTAAAGTCTCCCCAAAAATAAACATCCACGATTTCTTGCAGCTCACTATTCAAACGATTGTACGCTTTTCCGATATCTGCATATAATTTCGAATAGTAGAGATAGCCTTTATCATCTTCACGTTTGACTAAGTCAGTCAATGCCTTTTCTGTGTGCGCACGGGACCCCTTAATCCAAGCGTTTTCGTCCGCCGGTTTCCATTCTTTAGCTACCAGCAACTCCGCAATCTTTGACGGTATCTTATGATACGACCGAAAATCCTCTTCTAACACTGCAAGTTTCGCTTTACTAATATCAGCCATTCCCCAACCTCCGAAAATTTGTTATAATTAATTGTGAGATTAATTACTAATTCTGCGTTTAGCTGAGGAGCTGAACGTTTTTTATTTATCTTTTTTTAATTTTTCAATTAGTTTTTGTTTCTCCATCTCCGCCTCCTATTAATCTAATAGCCTCTTTAATCTGCTCTTTCTGCCATTCCGTTAGATTAACAGACGTAAGAATTAAATCTTGCAGTCTGTCGATTGCTAAATCGTTGTTGATCATTCCGCCACCTCCTCAATCCAATTAATAACTTCCTGCATATAGTAATAGTTACCTGTTGCAACATCCGCTTGTCTATCGCTATCAGCATCTAAAATCATAGGTTTCAAGGCGTACTCGGCAACGTTTTCCAAATAAGTAACGGCTTCTTCCTTTTTCATACTTTCTCCACACTCCCATCAACTAATAGTGCCACTGCTTCGGCTTTTTTGCGGTCAGCGAATAAACAAGCGTAGTCTTCGTATGCAACTGAAGAAGAGCGAAAATCAATACCGTTAAACGCCTTGAAATAACTGTCAGCACTCTTCTTAACAACCCACCGCTTCCGCTCTTCATCGACCTCGTAGCCGTCTGTGTAAGCTTGAAGGAAAAGGATGTGTCTGCGTTCATTTTCCTTTTGATCATTATCAAAAAACCACATTTGCAAGTATTCTGTGTCATCGCCACCGAATTTCCGAAGATCTTCCCATGAAATCATATTATAATCTTCTGTAAAATCGAATTGCTCTTCTTTAGCCCACTCCAGATACTTGGCAATTTTTGAAGGCAACTCCGGCACTTTGACTTTCTGCGGTTCGTCAAGTTGTTCGACGTAGTTTATAGCAGTCATATAAGCGTTCGCCTTTGATTCACATTCCATGTGCGCCCATGTTAAAGGTTTAAAACTCTGTTGAAATGCAAAGGTTTCGTCCAATTTATTATTTAATCGTTCAATCAATTCTTGTTTATTCATTTCATACCTCTTTTCTTACTTGATAGGCTGAGTTAGCCTTCTTTATAATTACAGTCGTTTTGTAAATGCTTTATTTGGTATAATCTGCTTATCAGTGAGTGGTCCACTGAAATACTGATAAGGAGGTGAAAAAATGTCTAAAACTGATAAAGAACTTGCAACAGAACTAACTATCGCAACAATTCAAATGGTTACAAATCATCGTCAACAGAATGGTGCTCCCTCTGTAAATATTCTCGATCAAAACACTACGATCTCAATTCTGGAAAACTTTTATTCAACTTTGAAGAAACTTGATAATCAGGGTTCTGAAAATTAATGGTTTGGTGTTGCTCCTTGCTACTCTCAATAGCATGGAGCAATTCTGCTATTTCTTGTGGTCTTGCTTCAATATTTATTTTCATTTCTAGCATCCCTTTCCTTCTGTAATTGGCGTTGTTACCGGATCTTTTGTTTGTTAAAAACATTCCCACTTACCGCCATCATTCCACCCAATAAGGCATTAATTCCATTTTGCGTAAACTCCATAGTGATAGCTCGTTCTTTCTTTTTACCGGTTGGTAATTCATAAGCTGTCACTAGATAATTGCCACTATCTAAATTTTGAACGCTGATACTTTTCTCAATAAATCCCTTTTCGTCTAATGCTGTATGTTCTATATTCATTCGCCGCCCTCCTTGTATGCTCGCTTACTCTTTCGCACAATGCCTGGCATGGTGATCTCAATAAAATTTCCAATACACCACTTTCCGCCAAATAACAGAAAGAAAGCGAGTAATAAAATCCATGTAATATTTAAAAAGTGATGAATCCCTGCTAAAATGAAATTAATTATTTCCAATAGTTAAAACCTCCTTGATTGTGGTCACTAGCTGACTGTTAGTTCTGCGAAAAGATTCCAATGCTCTTCACCTTTAAAGACGTTGTAAGGAATCGTT